>JAUVUV010000520.1 GCA_030604975.1 Candidatus Glassiibacteriota bacterium
GACAGTATTTAAGAAGGGTGATAATTAAAACCCTAGTTACATTTCATAAACCACCTTGCCCCCCACCACGGTCATTTTCACTTTCATATCCTTGATCTGATCCTCGCCGCAGGTGAGCAGGTCGCGTTCGAGCACCACCATGTCAGCCAGTTTGCCGGGTTCGATAGAGCCCTTGATCTTTTCCTCAAACGAGGCATAGGCGTTGTTGATCGTGTAGCAGCGCAGAGCCTCCTCCCTGGTGATCGCTTCTTGAGGCACGATCAAGGTGCCGCGCTCTGTCCTGCGGGTAACCATGGACCAGATCGCCAGCCACGGGCTGTAGGGATTTATCGATTCGACCGGATCGCGGATCACCATGTGGTCGCTGCCTGCGCTAACCACCACGCCGGAGTCGATCAGCGAGCGGTAAGGGTGAAAGGTGCGGATTCTTTGCGGCCCGAGAATGTGCAGCATGGCGTCCCCGTCCTTGAAAAACCAGGCAGGCTGCATGTCTGCGATAATGTTCATCCCTCTGGAGCGGGCCATGGCCTCAGGGGTATAGAAGTTGGCGTGGATAATCGAACAGCGAAGGGGGCGAATGTCCAGATTGCGGCTCACCTGTTCGTATGCGTCAAGCATCAGGTCCACCCCGCCGCCGCCGGTGCAGTGGGCGGTCAATTTCCAGCCGGCCTCCGCTCCCGCCTGGAAAAGCCCGGCAAGCTGGTCGGCACTGAGCCTGGCGATTCCCCGGTAGCTGGGATCGACCACGCCGAAAATCTCCCTCGCTTTCGGCCCCCAGCTCTGGCGGAGATATGCCGTGCCGGTGAGAATGCCGCCGTCAATACTGGTTTTCAGCGCCCCGATTCTGATCCACTCGTCACCTGATCCGCTAACGTCTCCCAGACCTGCCACCTTCTGGCGGATCTCCTCTAATGGCATGTCTTTAAAGGGGAAGCGGGCCCGAATGTTAAGGAAAGCACGCACAGTGAGCATCCCGCGCTCTTTCAGGTAGCAGTAAAGCAGGGTATCCGCCTTTGAGAGACCTCCTGAGGTCACGCTGGTAAAGCCGACCTCGTTATAAAGCTTGAACATTTTCTCCAGGGCTGCTGCGCGCTCAGGCATGGAAAGAGACTTTCTCTCAGGCAGTTTGAGAAGGTGAAGGGCGGTGAAACGCAGTTTTCCGTTAAGCCTGCCGGTTTCCGGGTTCCTGAGCAAACCTGGATGTTTGTTTTGCTCTGTTATTCCGTTCGCTCTCATTGCGGCAGAGTTTATCGTCCCGCCGTATGAACCGTTGAGAAAAACAGGGTTATCCGGTGCAGCGGAGTCGAGTTCTTCCAGGCTCGGCGGTCGAAGCTCGAGGAGGCGGGTGGCGAAAAGCTTGGGATGGATTATCCACTCTCCCTCCTGTTTTATCCCGGCCTGTTCCCTGATCCAGGCCAGGCATTGCTCCACTGTGCGCGGGTTGGGCAGCGGGCCGGCGCGTTCGCTCAACGAGGCCCGTTCAGGATGGGCGTGCGCCTCGATCAGCCCGGGGATAACTGTGCGGCCCTCCAGGTCCACTTTCCGGCTCTGCGGCCCGGCAAGTCTGTTTATCTCCTCGTTCGAACCGACAGCCAGGAAACGTTCCCCCCTGATCGCAACTGCCTCGAAAATGCTGGATGCGCTGTCAACAGTGACAATCCTGCCGTTATAGTAAATCGAATCGGCGACTTTCTTTGCCGGCTGCTCTGGAGAACATCCAGCAAAAAAGTAAAAAAGCGCAGCCAGGATTACAAGAAAAACCGGACGTTTTGTTTTGGTATAATTAATTATCTTCTTCATTTGACCGTTTCTTTCCGCCAGTACTATCCGGCAAATTTTAAGGTAGTTGGGCAATTCATAATTTCAGGGTTTTTAAGGTCACGGCGCGCCGTGACCCTACAGGCTTCCACTTGATTGCCCTCTTTGATCCATGTTAAGACTTCGAGATATTGAAATATCTTTCATTCAAGCAAGACAC
>JAUVUV010000383.1 GCA_030604975.1 Candidatus Glassiibacteriota bacterium
GCGTCTGTAGCGGCGGTCCATCTGGCTCCGCGCGAAATTTCTCATCGATTGGAGCATCTTCTGAGCTCCTTCATGCCGTCCCAGCCGCTCCAGGGAAAGCGCCATGTAAAAATTCTCGCTGTTCCAGCTGTCGCGATCACCAGAGAGCTGGTCCCAGCCTACGATAGATTTTTCAAAAGCTTCTTTCGACCGCGCCTTGTCTCCTGATTTTTCCAGCACCTTTCCGAGATAATAATACAGCCTCGGAGCGCTCTGGAACTCGAAATCATCAGCACCGAGCGAGCCGGGTGGGATCAGTGCAAGCTCGATCTGGCGCAGGGCTTCCTTGTAATTGCCTTCGTGATACGCCCTGGCCCCCAGGCCGTAACGCATGAAACGGTACTTGTCGCGCAGGCCGTAAACACGGTGGCGCTGGGCGAATTCATGGGAACGGATCAGGCTGTCTGCCGCAGCATAGTCGCCCTTGACCAAGTTCGCATTAATCAGGCCTTCGATAATATAATCATCTTTTGGAGAGCGTTCGAGCGCTTGCCTTAGTAGTGCCACCTGCTGGTCGAAATACCCCTCCCTTGAATAAAGAGAGCTCAGGTCGGTAAAAGTGCGGACATGACCCGGATTCAACCTGATTGCTGCCTCCAGGTGCTCTGCGGCTTTATCCATTCCATAGCCGTTTTCATAGTATGCCATACCCAAGGTGCGGCGCAGGCTGAACATATCGGGAGCTGTTTCCACACCTTTCTCCCAGTGGGAAATCGCTTCCTCTCTTCGGCCCAGGTGGTAAAGCAGGCAGCCCAGGTGGAAACGGGCTGTTGAATCGCCGGGATCGAAAACCAGCGCCTGGGCAAGGGGTTCTACGCTCTCAGGCCTGAAAGGAAACCGGTCGAGATTGCCGATTGAGTTACGCCCCTTGCGATAATATCCGGCGGCCTGTCCGAGCCTGCCCAGAACTTTCAGGCAATGGGCCTTGGTGTAATAGAAAACCGGCGGGGTGCCGTAGGGGTCCCGGTTGTTTTCTTCTACCAAGCTGAGCACCTCGAGTGCTTCCGCGAAGCGTGCGAGGTGCCGATAATCCGCCGCCAGTTCGAGGGCTTCCTGGCTCTGACCTCCGAGAAGAGCGAGCAGTGCATGGCGGTCCTCGCTATCGCGGCTCAGGAATGCACGCTCGGCAGCTGCCCAGCGGTTAGTGGGATCAATCTCTTCAACTTCTTCGATCTGTGCCAGGGCCTCTTGATTACGGCCCTCGAGGCGGTAGATCAAGGCGAGGAGATTGCGAGCCGATAGGTTGTAGCCATTGGCTCTGACAGCTTCGAGAAAGTGCCGTTCGGCAGCGGCCAGGTCCGCCCGGAGCCAGGCGATTCTGCCAAGCATGTATTCGCGCAATGAGTAAAACAAGCCGGTTCGCGAAATGTAATAAAGGTTGCGCTCGGCGCTGAGCGTGTCTCCCAGCTCCATCCGGGTCAGGGCCAGATAATACTGAGCTTCGTCAGCGTACGGGTCGCGGTCAATCACCTTCTCAAGATGCACGATTGCGCTATCCCGTTGTCCCTGCTCGTAATACATGATACCCAGATTCAGGTGGGCGCGGGAGTGCCCGCTGTCACGCGAGAGCACCTGCCGAAGAAGCAAGGCGCCAGCGGCCGTATGCATTTCTTTGATCTTTATCTCTGCATCCAGTACCAGTTCCTCGAGGCTCATCTCGGCGGGATCTTTTTTGGGCTTTTCGAGCGGTCCGGTAAAAGGTGTATATTCCCTGCCCCCGCGGCTCTCATCAGGACGCTGATAATCGAGGGCCACTTTGCCGTGGATATCGATCACGGTTACTCTCATGCCGGTCAGGCCGCTGCTGTCTGCGGGGATACTGGAGACAGTGCGGTTAAACGGCTTGCCTGGAGCCAGGTCGGCTCGGGTATCCAGTATTTGGCCATGACGGGACACAACTCTGTCAGTAGCCCCGGGCATTGCACGGTTGGCCGATAGACCGAGTTTAACACTGGATTTTTTGCCTTCCGGATCGGCATTCACCTCCAGGTTCAGCGCCACATCACGGCTGGTCGTGGTAAAGCCGCCGATACCCGCTACCGGAAACCACCATTCGCTCCAGCCTTCGTATGAATGCGCAAGCAGCCACTCATAGTGGCCGTCCCAGACATGTCGGCCACTCTGGATTTCAATATAGGGTCCGGCATTGTTTGTATAATTTCCCATGACACGTTCGGCGTACCTGCTGTCGCCCCAGGTCCAGGTTTTCATCCCGGTGACCACCCTTCGGTCTGCGAAACGGAATGTCCCGTAGTTTGCATCGTAATCATAGGCGCCAAGAAAATTGTCGTAGATATCGATCCCAAAAACCCCGAGCATGTGCTTGTTGTTTCTGAACCAGCTAAAATCGACCCCACCGTAATAAGGCCAGTTTGCGACCTCTGCCGTGGTATGGCCGATAGTGCGGGACATTGGGTAGATGAACTGAGAGCCGCGAGTGACCGGCACCCCGGCATTGACCCAAAACATGTACGGCTTTCTGGCATCGCGGCGGTTGTAGCAGAATATGGTCAGTTCCATCGCGGCTAGCCCCGGAACCAAGCGAACTGTGAAATTGACTTTCATCCGGTAAAACGGGTCGATATTGCTTATCACCAGCGATGCGCTACCGTCCTCATGGCGTTTCACCTTAGTGAACCAGTGCGGCTCTCCCTTGAGAGTCAACATGTGCGTATCATACGGGCCGGTAAGCTCTATATTTCCTACAAGCCAGGCGCCTTTTGCATTTACGCCGGAAAACTTGAGCACATCGTTCTTGTAAAAAACTTCACGTCCGTTCACCTTGTCGTAAAGCGAGTAGACACGGCCGCCGAAATCCGGCACCACAGTGAGTTTCAGGTACTCGTTTTCCAAAAAAATCGCATCGTAGACCGCAGGCGACGGCCCGCCGGGTTTATATGGCTTGTTAAACTGTGGCAACGGGTATTTGCCTTCAACAGTGGAGCTGGGAAAAAGCGGGGGTTCCAGTTCCCTGCCGGTAAACTCGTAACTGGGCAGGTCAATCTTGCCCTGGTAAACCTTGACCTCTTCCCAGTTATTTTGCGCAGTAACCGGGTGAGAAGACATGCTTATCAATCCGACACCTAACATGCAAACCAGAGAAATCCTGAATCCAGTCATATTTTTCCCTCAACTTTGAGTTCCTCTTTATTTTTCGGCCAAAGCCTTTTCTCTCCGAAATAAAAAAGATATATTCTGTGAAGCGGTACTAGTTCATAAATTAGTAAGATGTTATGTTTCCCCGGGGCC
>JAUVUV010000400.1 GCA_030604975.1 Candidatus Glassiibacteriota bacterium
GTCCCGTACCTGCTTGGTCTGGAGTTTCAGGTTATCGATACGATGGATCACCTGGTTGAGGCGGTCGAGTTTGATCTGCAGGGTATCTCGCCGCTCAATCAAGCTGTTTTCTTTGTGCCCGAGCCAGTAAAACGAACCGACGATCAGCACCAAGGCGATTATCAGAGCTGTCACCGAGACCACTAAAGGATCAAGCTTGAGTTTGATCTTCGGCAGAGCCGGCAACCCAGCCTTTTTCTTGGCCGGAGCTACTTTTTTGAGTTTTTTCCGCTTTTCAGGCGGAAGGAGATTGATCTTGATCATCGTCTGGATTCAAAAATCAATTATAGTTAACAGGTTCGCCTTTATTATTACGGCAGGCGCAGGCCCAGGCCGATAGCGAGCGTTAACGTCGGCGCAACCTTCTCGACCGGCTCACCCTGGAAAATGTCGGCTTTGTATGAGACCATCGACAGCGGATTGGCAATTTCTGTGGGTATGCCAACCTTCTCTTCGAAAATATGGTCAAGGTCAGGGATATTGGCGCAGCCGCCGCTGAGGTAAATTTTCTCGATAGTTCCGCTTTCATCGGTGCTTTCCATAAAGGCAGTCGCGCGGTTAACCCCGATACTCACATCATCCAGCAAAACGCCGAGGAAAGGCGTGATATCAGGGGGAGCCTTTTCGCTCTCGCCCTCACCCTCACTTTCACCCTCACCGCCCTGCTCACTTTCCACGATTTCGGTTGGCCCGTAAAGGGTGATGTAGGCCTCATCCTCCGAAATTCCGAGCTGTCCCTGGATCGTTTCCACCAGCTTTTTGCCGCCCACAGGCAGGTTGCGTGTCAGGATCGGCAGGCTGTTTTTCACCAGACCCAGGTGCGTGCTTTCGTTGCCGAAATGCACAATGCAGTGGCAGCCCTTAGCCATGGACTCGTAGTTGGCTTCAAGAGCGTTCATCAGCGCGAAAGTGTCTACATCCATCAACACCACATCGCAGCCCGCTTCCTCGAGAAGCACTAGTTTTTCATCGATCAGATCGCGCTTGGCTGCCACCAGGAGCACGTTCATCCGCGGATCGTCTCCCTCTGGGTCGAGTACCTGGTAGTCGAGGCTGATCTCGCTCAAGGGGAACGGCACGTTCTGTTCGGCTTCCCAACCGATCGTTTTTTCGAGCTCTTCATTGCTCATCCGGTCGGTCTGGATTGTTTTGATAATCACATCTGCACCGTTTAGTGCCACGTTGACCTGGCGGTTGACGATCTGGCAGGTGTCGAAAAGCACGCCAATCGACTCGATCACCGACTCGCGCTCCACCACCTTCCCGTTCTGGACAGCATTCGGCACCAGTTCGGTTATCCCATAATTGACCAGTGTCGGCGATTTGCCTGAATGGTCCATTTCGACTATTTTTATCGAGTGGCTTCCCAGGTCCAGACCTACCACAGTAGATGCTGCGCGTCTGCCGAAAATCATCGCTGCTCCGGAAAAAATAACGAGTTGTGTCTATTTGCGAGGCAAGTATACCATAGGCTATTTTTTTTGTCAAGCTGAGATTAGTGTAAACAGTTAAAATTCAGCCTTTTTGAAGGTTCATACCTAATTAATCGGAATTTTTTATGAAAAATGAAAAATTATTTAACTGCTAAGCAGCAAAAAAAGTGCCAAATATGACGGGGATATCAACGGGGAGATAATTTCAAGCTCTCAGCAGGGACAACTAAGGCTATAATTTAATCTCTATCTCCCCTGCTCGCTGCAAATTGAGAACATGATCATGCAACAAAGATTCCCATCTGATTTCCCCGGACACTATTGTAAGAAAGCATTAATAAAACCAGTCCTCGGCAGGCGGCATATTGAACAGCCGTTCGAAATTTTCGTGAGCCACTTTGCTCAGCACAGGCTGTGGTAGATACAACTGCTGGATAAACCGCTTGAACGGGTGAACGTGGTTGTAAATGTGGCGCCGGATTTCATGCTCTGATACAGTCTCGGGCAGTTCCCAGAAAGCGTTGGCATCCGAGCCGAAAAGAATCCGGTCAGCCCAGCGGATGAAAAACGGTCGGATCAGAGCGCGCTCGGCGTCCGTGATATAATCTTCATCATGCAAAATGAAACCCGCGCTGGTGTCGATATACAGGTTCGGGTATTTTGCGAATAATGTGTCAAGCATGGGATATCCCATAAATCCCTGGTGGCAGAGAATGATATTCAGCCCGGGATAGGTTTCGAGGATCTTTTCGATCAGGCCGAGAACATAAAAGTTGTCGTAGGGAAGCCCATCCCAGCATTTGCTGTTATCCCCGCCGAAATTGTACGGAGAGGGACCGTAGCGGTTGTTGGTGTGCCAGGTCACCGGCAGGCCCAGTTCTTCGCAAATTCCAAAGAAGCTCATCCATTCGGGCGAAACCATCATGTCGATTGTCACCGGTCTCATCTGGCTGCTGCCAAGCGGAAACTCGACAGTTTCTTTCCGGTACTCGCCATACAGTACGGGAGTATTGTGAAGCTTGACCGCCCGGATATGATAAAGTTCATGATAGCGGCGCAGCTTGGTCACATCCGGGTCGTTGAACGCAGCATACCAGACAGGTGCATCTTTGCCCAGCGAGTCCACGAAAGCCAGGTCCGCCTCGGTTTTGCAGTATGCCGCAGCATTGACGATGTTCAGCTCGTACATTACATTGCGTAACATCACGTGCAGCCGGTTCCTCTGCTCCTGGGGAAGATCACCGAGGTAAGTGTGTGTATGGGCGTCAGACCAGAAATTGCAGTAAGGCCGCATATAGAAACCGTAACCCCGGCTGAATCCGCCATCCGCTGTGTCGCGAGCTGCAGCGTGAAGGTCCAGTGGGGGCTGAAAAGGCGGATCAGGCATCCGGGAAAGTCGTTTTTCAACCGAGAAAATCCAACCCGCAAGAATAATAATAAATATTAACACGAAGTATTTATTCATCGTACTCTCCGGTTTATAGGATGCAATCCAGATCGAGAAAAGGGAAACGGTAAGCTTCGGTTTATAATATTCTAATAGAATGCCTGAGATTAATACAAGCGAAAAAACAGTTTTAAGACTCGTAATTTTCCTTGAAGTTAAAAATTTTTGTTCAAAAACAAACATTGGCCGGAATCAGATTATTGGAATTGCAACCTCAGGATTAATCGGAGGCAGATATGAAAAC
>JAUVUV010000300.1 GCA_030604975.1 Candidatus Glassiibacteriota bacterium
AAAAGAAAGTGAAGGATGGAAAGAAGATCCACTACATTCCCAACGGCACAGTGGTGGACCTTTTCAAGCCTCAGCCTACAGACCAGAAACTTAAGAAAAGCCTGGGCCTGGAGGGCAAGTTCGTTGTTACCTTTGCCGGTACGCTCGGTATCGCCCAGGGCCTCTGGTCGATAATTCACTCGGCCAAGCTGTTGCGGCATTATAAAAATATCGCCCTGCTTTTTATCGGAGACGGGCCGGTTAAGGAAAACCTGATCGAGCTTGCCCGGGAACTCAAGCTGAACAATGTCTTTTTCCATCCCCAGGTGCCGGTTAACAAAATCACGCCGTATCTCAATATCTCGGACCTTCTGCTGGTTTCGCTCAAAAATGACGTGGTGTTCGACACTTTTATCCCCTCGAAAATGTTCGATTTCATGTCCTGCAGCAAGCCGATTATCCTCTCGGTCAACGGCGAGGCCAAGCGCATTTTCGATGAGGCAGATGCCGGGATATATGTCAAACCGGAAAATTTTTATGACTTGAGCAACGCGATTATCAAGCTTTACGAGAACCCGGACCTCTGCCGCTGCTACGGCGAAAACGGTCGCAACTACGTGATACGGAACTTTTCGCGCAAAGAGCAGGCACAGAAAGTGGAAAAATTGTTCGAAAGCCTGCTCGAACCCACCGAACATGACAGCCACATGCACCAGCCGCTGCCCCTGAGGGTCTGAACCAGTAGAGGATAAAACGAAAAAGGAGTTTGCTAATTCATGCTTGAGTTGAAATTTATCCGCAACAACCCCGAGATCGTAGCCAGGGGAATCAGTGCGAAAAATGCAGATGCCGATATCGGTGCGCTGCTGGCCCTGGATGAGAAAAGACGCGACCTCCTGGTGATGAGCGAAAAACTCAAGGCCGAACGCAACCGGGCGAACCAGGAAATTGCCAAAGCGAAAAAGGGCGGCAAGCCGGACCAGGCGCTGATCGAACGGATGAAAGAAATCTCCAGCCGGATCAAGGCGCTCGATACCGAGGTGGCCGAACTGGAAGAGGATATCCACAAAATGCTCCTCACGGTTCCCAACCTTCCCCACGAGAGTGTCCCGCCGGGTGCCAGCGAGAAGGATAACCAGGAGATCAAGCGTTGGGGCGAGCCGAAAGAATTCGCCTACGAACCAAGGCCGCACTGGGAAATCGGCGAACAGCTCGGGATTCTGGACGGCAAGCGGGCAAGCAAGCTTGCAGGCAGCGGCTTTGCGCTTTTCAACGGAGTGGGGGCATTGCTGGAGCGGGCGCTGATCAACTGGATGCTCGACGTGCATGTCACAAAGCAGGGATATACTGAGGTATCCACGCCTTTCATTGCCACCCGCGACTGCATGGTCGGCACAGGACAGCTTCCCAAGATGGAAGAGGACATGTATCTGGTGGAAACCGACGACCTGTTCCTGATCCCCACAGCCGAGGTGCCGGTGACCAACCTCCACCGCGAGGAAATCCTCGACAGCAGCAGGCTCCCTCTGTATTACACCGCCTACACACCCTGTTTCAGGCGCGAGGCGGGAAGCTACGGCAAGGACACCAGGGGGCTGATCCGCATCCACCAGTTCGACAAGGTGGAAATGGTCAAGTTCGTGAAGCCTGAAACGAGCTGCGACGAGCTTGAGTCCCTGCTTGCCGACGCCGAGGCGCTGCTTCAGATGCTGGACCTTCACTACCGGGTGCTTGAACTCTGCACCGCCGATCTATCATTTGCCTCGTCCAAGTGTTACGATATTGAGGTCTGGGCTCCGGGCGCAAACAGTTACCTGGAGGTGAGCTCCTGCAGCAATTTCGAGGATTTCCAGGCCCGGCGCGCCGGGATCCGCTACAGGCCGGAGCAGGGTGCGAAACCTGAGTACGTGCATACATTGAACGGAAGCGGCCTGGCCCTGCCGCGCACGGTGGCCGCCCTTCTTGAAACCTGCCAGAACCCGGACGGCTCGGTCACGATCCCCGAGGTGCTGCGGCCCTACATGCATGGAATGGAGAAAATAGGGAAGAGTTAAAAATTACGGCGGGCACACGGCCATATGTTACTGGCCCGTTATTGAGCAAAAAAGCCCTTTCACCGGCAACCGGTGAAAGGGCTTTTCATTTTTCATTATTCTATTTCGGGAACAGCTCCCAGAGTTTCTCGCGGGCCGGGCGGCTGCCGTACTCGCAGAGCTCGAAAGCCTCTACGAACTGTATCTTTTCTGCGTGAGCTTTGCCGTAGCGCTCGGCAACCTGCTCGTAAAACCTGTTTTCCCTGCCCTTTCTGCCGCGAAAGCGCCTGTTCCGGTACCATTCGAAACGTTTTTCCTTATCCTTGGGCACCTGGTCCAGGTAGCCGGCGACCCAGGGCAGCCACTCGAACATCTGGCTGTCCATCTCGGCCAGCGCGGCGATTTTTTTCTCTATCACAGGCCCCACATCCACCACCACGTCTGCGATAAAAGGATACGGCTTCTTGAAACCGTCGGAGAAATACATGAAAACCGGGTTGCGCTCCAGACGCGGGGTATCCGGGCAGATATTGGGCACCACGACCATGTAGGCCGCATCCTGCACCAGTTGACCGGTGTAGCGGTGGTCCGGATGGTAGTCATTGGGCCGGGGGCTGATCACTATATCTGCCTTCCACTCACGGATTGCGCGGATAACCGCCCAGCGCGCCTCGAGCGAGGGCACGAGTTCGCCGTCGTGGAAATTCAGGGTGCGCCAGCTAACTCCCAGGATTTCAGCTGAGCGCCTGGACTCCGCCGCTCGTCGCATGGCCAGTGCCCCTCCGCCCTGGCTCTGGTGGCCGGCATCGCCGTTGGTCACTGACACGAGCATAACCTTCACTCCCTGTTCGGCCCAGAGCGCGGCGGTGCCTCCGCCTTTGTACTCGCTATCATCCGGGTGGGCGCCGATCATGATCACCCGCAAGCTTTCCCTGCTGGCTCTTGCCGACGCTTCACCACCTTTATACACGGTCTGCGCCAGGGCAACCTGAAAAACGGCTAAGGTAAAAAGCGCTGCCAGGAACGTGCCGGGCAAAAAGGAATACTTCATCATCTTCTTTCGCATGGTAGGCTCCCTATTTAGGAAAGAGACTCCAGAGTTTCTCGCGGCTGGGCCGGCTTCCGTACTCACAGAGTTCAAAAATCTCGGCGAATTTCACCTTCTCCCCACGCTCTTTGCCGTAACGCTGGATCAGAATGTCCCTGCTCTTTTCCGTCCAGCCGAGCATCCGGGGGCCGCGCCACTGTTTAAGCCAGTTGAAACGCGCGGCCTTGTCTTCGGGCACCTCGTCCAGGTAGCCAGCGACCCAGGGCAGCCACTCGTACATCTGGCTGTCCATGGCATCGATCGAGGCCCATTTCTTATCCATTACGCGATCCACGTCCACTGCCACGTCCACGGTAAACGGGTAGGGTTTCTGGAAGCGGTCGGCGAAATACATGAATACCGGATTCTTCTCCAGCCGCGGGGTGTCCGGGCAGAGGTTGGGCACCGCGCACATGTAGGCCACATCCTGCGCCAGCTGACCCGCATAGCGGTGGTCCGGGTGGTAGTCGTTGGTTCGGTGGCTGATCACGATATCGGCTTGCCACTGGCGGATAACGCGCATAACCGCCTCCCTGGCGCGAAGCGAGGGCACCACTTCGCCGTCATGGAAATCGAGCGTGCGCCAGCTCACTCCCAGGATTTCGGCAGAGCGTCTGCATTCAGCGGCGCGCCGTCTGGCCAGCGCCCCACCGCCCTGGCTCTGGTGGCCGGCATCGCCGTTGGTCACTGCCACCAGCATTACCTCGGCTCCCTGTTCGGCCCAGAGCGCGGCAGTGCCACCGCCTTTGACCTCGGCGTCATCCGGGTGGGCACCGATCATGATCACCCGCAATGGATTCTTGCCTTCTCTTGCAGGAGCTTTACCTCCTTTGTAAACCGTTTGTGCAACGGCAATCTGCGTAAATGACCCCATCAGCAGAACCGTCAGCCCAACGGTCAACAGCGAAAAACCACATGAAA
>JAUVUV010000452.1 GCA_030604975.1 Candidatus Glassiibacteriota bacterium
CCCTCGGTGGCTGATAAAAAACTGAAAAATAAGTGACTAGTCCTGTCAAGATCTGGGTTTCATGAATAATCCGGGCTAAATAAATGTTCGAAAAATTCGAACAGGAAAAAACCTGACTTTGGTATGGCAGAGGAAAATGTGGGGGAGCGGATCAGTTGTCGCCATTGGAGAAGTGCTTATACAGCCACCAGGTGAGCAGGGAGGCGAAAGCGAAAACGATCAGAGGAATTATAATGCCGAGAATAGGGTGACCGATTGGTTGAAGAGAATCAAGGTCCATCGTTCAGATCGGGTTAAGTGGGCGGAATCTATTCCCATTCGACTATTTTGTCCAACTCTTCCAGGTATTCCTGCTGCTTTTTCTCGAAATCGTCGCTGATCTTTCGCAGCTTGGGATCGATGATATAGTACATCGCAACCACCTGTACGATTGTAAAGGCGGTCAGAGCATAACCGGTCCACTGGTTCATCAGAAGCAGTGCTGTCCCAGCCAGACAGTTGACATAGGCGAGAGCGGAAAGAATACAAGCCACGAGATCCTCCCGCGACCACTCCTTCGGGGAATCCGATTTGGTGGACCTGGCTTTCAGGACATGAAAAAATGCTGCAACAAGCGACAGCGCGTTAATTGCTAAGAGCCAGATAATCCAGTGGTTCAAAGCAGACCTCCCGACTCTGCTGAAGGCAGGTTTCCGTTCCCTGTTTGAAAAAAATATATTTAACAGCACACTAAGAGTAAAGAAAAAATTGTAACCCGGTTTGCTTTTTGCTTGCAGAGTTTAAGGATGGTCTTTATTATAAATATCCCTCCTAAAGGGCAATTAAGGGCTTAAGGGGATCTCGCGAAGGTTTAGCAGAGCTGTGTGGGGAGGAGAGTTAAGGCTTTTTTGAGCCGAATATCAAGAATGATCTTTTAACTAATAAATGGAGAGTTTATGAGTACAAAAAACAGCTACGAATTTTTTAAGGATGACCTTTATGGAATCGGGCCGTTTCGGGCGACTATCGAGGCGGCATTTTTCGGCAATAACGTGGAGGCGTTAACCCACGCCCAGATCTATGAGCTTGCCCGCAGGCAGCCGGCGATCCGTGAGCTGGACGTTCCCATGTACAGGCCCGAGCAGTTCGGTATCCCGGCAGGAAGCCCCTGTCTGCTTTCGATCGACGGCGACGTGGTGGGCAGGACCGCCCGGGCCAGGCGGTTGATGAGGCGGCTTTCGGAAGACGAGCGCAAAAGATACTTGGGAATTCTGCGCGAGGCCATATTCGATCTGGGAAGCAAAGAGTGCCTCGCCGCTGAGGCAATTGGCGGTCTCACCGAGGAATTCATGTTGAGAATGCGCCTGCTGATTCCCAAAAGCCAGGCCAAGAATGCCTCCGACTGGCTGACCAACTTCCAGTCATTCGAGAGAAAGGCTGGGGAGCGCTACAAACGCTCTATCCCGATAGAAGAGCCTGATATTCTGGTACTGGTCGACCCTGAATGGTGCCACCCGGATTATCCCGATGGGCTGGTGATTGTCGATGACGATAAAAACGTCATAGCGATCCTGGGCCTGAGATATTTCGGCGAAATGAAAAAAGGCACGCTCACTCTTATCTGGCGGGCGGCAGTACGCCAGAGCATGGTACCCTGCCATGGGGGAATCCGCGAGGATACCTACAACGGCAAGAGGCGGATCACCGCCAATTTCGGCCTTTCCGGGAGTGGGAAAAGCGCACTTACCAACCGCAAAGGCGGAGTTATCGTCCACGATGACGCGTTCGTGATCGACCTGGACAACAACCGCTCGATGGCCCTGGAACCCAACCTTTTCGATAAAACCGACCGGGGCTGGACAGAAGAAATGACATTCAGTTTCATGAATGTCGGGGTTGTCGAAATCAACGACAAAAAGTTCCCGCTGCTTAACGATGTGCGTAACGCCAATGGCCGCTGCATTAAAAGTCGGGATGTGCTCGGCACTGTGGCGGACAAGACCGGAAAACCCGATGCGGTGGTCTGGCTGATGAAAGATTCCACCCTGCCGCCGATTGTGAGACTGGATAACGAGGTGCTTGCCGTGGCAATGGGCGCAACGTTGATGACCAAGCGCACGGCTGCGGAGAACGTTCCTGCAGAAGAAATGAAGAAACTGGTTTTCGAGCCTTTCGCCAATCCTTTCCGCTGCCACTACCTGAGCACCGACTGTGAGCTTTTCCTGAAGCTGTTCAAGTCTGGGACTACCTGCTATGTGTTCAATACGGGCGGGTACTGGAAAAACAGTGACACGGATCTGGTAGATGTGCCAAAAGACCTGTCGCTTAGACTTCAGCAGGCGATTGTGGCAGATGAAATAGAGTTCGAACCATGGAAGATTCTGACCGGAGCCAGTGTGCCGAAACCAGGCGCGATGGACAATGTCTGGTCGGACTATGATAATCTTTTCGATCCGCACCGCACCATTGAACAGGATAAATGCTGCGACGAAATGTTCGACCGTTTCGGACAGCGAATCAGTTTCCTCGAGGGCGAGATGGTCAAAAACCTCGAACTGCGGCAGAACCTGGTTACCAGCCTGATGCTCCCGTACGAGAATTTTTAAGAAATAGTTGTTGCAGTAATGATTGAGATAATAAGAAAAGGGCCTTCCCCTGAAATGGGAAAGGCCCTTTTTGGTTCGGTGCTCAGAGGACAAAGATTTCTATACATGGCGTGATAAATTATAGCGCATAACTACAATTTCAGATTTAATACATATTGATAGACAATCGTGTTTGAGGAGACAGGAGTCAGGAGTCAGTTATCATGAGCCGGTGGCTCACCCG
>JAUVUV010000541.1 GCA_030604975.1 Candidatus Glassiibacteriota bacterium
CCCTTACCGAGTTCGGGGCGCATCCAACCTTAGCCGGTCTGTACTACATACCCAGAACCTCCAGCGGCTACCCGTTCACCGCATCCGTGAGACAGCTGATCACTGCCGCCATTACCGGCCCCGGGATCTGGAGCCATTTCATTCACCCCGACGATGTGTACGATCCGAACCGTTCTTTGGGGCTCAGTTGGAAGGAGCTGAAGCGTGATTTTGGGCGCATGATCGAATTTGTCAGGAAGCATTATCCCTGGCTGCGTTTTGTTTCCATCAGGGAGGCGTATCAGATTTTGCAAAAAATAGACAGTTCAGGAGCCGAGTTTGAGCTGAAAGAGGATAGACTGGTTATCCATGCTGCTCCCGGTCTGCAGCTGCGGTTACGTCTGAATGGCTATAAAATGAAAAGCATGGAGGGTCTCAAGGTGGTGTACAGGTACCAAAAGATGTCCGCCCTGATACTGGAAACAGTCCAGCCAACCGCCTATATGGTTCTGGAAAAAAAGTAAGAAGATTGTTTGCAAAGATAAGGTGTTCTCTTTCTATTTCTTTATTCCGAAGAGATTGCGACATTCCTGAAACAGGGCATCATTTTTACAATCGTCCATGAATTTATTTTTATAATAATCCAGGTCGCTTTCCTGCAAAACAGTATGCTGAAATAATTCCTTTAGCAGCCCATCTTTTGCACTGCTAACTTCGTTAAAACGATATGTTTCTGAAAGCAGATCCGCTATGGAGATGATGATGATCAGAGACTTGTGGGCAGAGGTAATATTAAGGCTGTTATGCTCCCGGGCAACATCGACGTACAGGTCGGGGAAGTTCCACTTGTGGAGGATCGAGGCGCCCAGGGCCCTGTGATTCAGGCCAAAGTTTTTTTCCTCCACTTCTTCAATATCTATCGCGGCCATTAGAAGATCAACAATTAGCAGGTATCTTTTCCGATTGGCGTTAAAAAAGGCAACCTGCCCTATATCATGCAGGAGAGCGCCTAAAAAGCACTCTTCGGCTATTTCCTTTTTATTGCAGCGTATAGCTATATGTTTGGCGTAAAAAGCTGTTAGAATGGAGTGACCCCAGAAGAATTGGTAGAATTCAGTCTTCTGGAGCCTGGCAAATGTATTCGAGGCCGCGACCAGGAGCACAAGGCTTTTGATGTTTTTGAATCCCAA
Organism: Candidatus Glassiibacteriota bacterium; assembly: GCA_030604975.1. GTDB lineage: Bacteria > Gemmatimonadota > Glassbacteria > GWA2-58-10 > GWA2-58-10 > JAUVUV01. The sequence continues at coordinate 1,170 of JAUVUV010000541.1, forward strand.
AAGGGTAATAGCCATCTGCAGGCTCTTGATCTCCCGCTGCCGTGCATATAGTGCGGAGTTGGCGATCTTGAGGATTTTCGTCGTTAAAGCGGGATCCATTTTGATGATGTTTTCCAGTTCCTTGAAAGAGATATCCAGCTTGTCCTCAGCGATTGCCATGATCCTGGTGGCTGCTTCCGGCATGACCGGGAGGTTCTTTAAGTATTGTTCATAATTGTCTAACACGATAAGGTCTCCTAACTGTTTTATCGGTATTTTCACCTATTTATAAAATAATACTGCCGACGGGGCATTCCGGAAATCAAGTAGTATGATAACCTCTGTTAGAAATCCACCCAATCTGAAAAGTACTCTGAAAGC
>JAUVUV010000495.1 GCA_030604975.1 Candidatus Glassiibacteriota bacterium
AACTCGAAGGCAAGGTCACAGTTATCACCAGTGGGGTAAGCGGCATAGGAGAAGACTCTTTGCGGCTGTTTGTCAACCAGGGCAAGAACTGGTAACACTTTACCGTGGGTATTTCTCAACCCCAAGGGCACTTACAGGGTAATGCGTTTTGACAAATCGTGGCAAACGGCTTGCAAAAAGGCTGGCATTGATATTAGATTATTTCACGACTTCCCACGCACGGCTGCTCGTAATATGATCCGGGCGATATACATGCAGAGGGTGGCGATGATGATTTCCGGGTATAAAACAAGGTCAGTTTTCGACCGTTACAATATCCTCAGCAAGGCCGATCTGGAGTTAGCAGCCAGGCGCCAGGAAGAATATTTAAAGACAAAAAAGGGCACAATTATGGGCACAGTAAGCCCTATGCGTGCCAGTAAAAGCTGATGCCCCTATAGCTCAGGTGGATAGAGCAGCGGTTTCCTAAACCGCGTGCCGCGTGTTCGAGTCGCGCTAGGGGCACCATATTAACGCCGTATTTCCTTACATTTATTGGAAGTGCGGCGTTTTTTCTGGCTTATCACGGGCTGGATAAAACGGATAGTAAGAATATCATTTTTTCCCTTTACCATGACGATATTTCTCCCGCCTTGACTTTTATCTTTTCGAAATTCATTTTAAAACCGCATTTCAAAGACCTGGCAGATTTTTGCTTAAGCCAGCAGCCACAGCACTTCAACCTCTCAACCAATATATTCAGTCACAAGTTTGAGCAGTAAAACCTCTAATTTCCTCCGGAGAATTAGTCATGTCCGGTAAAAAGATCAGCCGAAGACGATTTTTCAGGCAATCCGGCACTCTTTCCTTAGGATTCGGTCTTGCAGCCGAATGCCTGTTACAGACCGGGTGCGGGCCTTCCAAAGTACGGCCACCGAACTTTGTCATCCTTTTTGCCGATGACATGGGCTACAGCGACTGGGATTTCGGCGGTGACCCGATAATCCGCACGCCCAACCTGGTAAGGATGGCCAGCCAGGGGGTCAGGTTTACGCAGTTCTATGCCGGGGCCTCAGTATGCTCGCCCTCCCGAGCAGCCCTGCTCACCGGGCGCAACCCAATCCGCACCGGGATGATCAGCGTCCTTTTTCCGCCCCACACCCGGGGCCTGCCTGTTGGGGAGGTCACCCTGGCCGATATGCTCAAAACCCTTGGTTACAGCACCGCCTGTATCGGCAAGTGGCACCTGGGCCACACCCCTGAATATCTTCCCCTGCGCCAGGGTTTCGACTATTACTACGGCCTGCTCTACAGCAACGACATGCTGCCAACCGATCTCTGGCAAAACGACCGGATGATCCAGAGCCCCGCAGACCAGACAAATATCACCAAAGACTACACCAGAGAGGCAATTTCCTTTATCGAGCGCGAGAAAGACAACCCGTTCCTGCTGTATCTTCCTTATACCATGCCGCACACTCCGCTGTTCGCCTCTCAGGAATTCCGGGGGGCTTCGAAACGCGGGCTTTACGGTGACGTGATCGCCGAGCTGGACTGGAGCGTGGGACAGATCATCGATACTCTCGACCGGCTGGGCTTGAGCCAGAACACTCTGGTCATTTTCACCAGCGACAACGGTCCTGCCATGCTGATGAACGAGCACGGCGGCGATGTGGGACTTCTGCGGGGAGCCAAGGGAGACACCTGGGAGGGCGGCATGAGAGCGCCTTTCGTAGCGCGCTGGCCGGGCCGCCTCCCCGAGGGCCTGGTTAGCGAGGCAGTGGGCTCTGTGCTGGATTTCCTGCCCACCTGTGCCGCTTTGGCCGGAGCCGAGCTGCCGAACCGCCCGCTTGATGGAATCAATCTTTTGCCGGTGCTGGAGGGAAAAGAAATCCCCGAGCGGACTATCTACTATTACTGGGACCAGCACATGTGCGCAGTGCGCCACGGCAGGTGGAAACTCCATTTCCGCTACTACGACCACTCAAGCGGCAAGTATATGGTTGAGGAAAACTGGGTCGTGCCCGAGCGGCCCCTTCTTTTCGACCTCGAGGTCGATCCTGCCGAACGGTTCGACCTGGCTGAAGACAGGCCTGAGGTTGTGGCCCGGCTCACCGGGATCGCCGAACACTACAAGGCCGAGATCGAGGCCAGCGGCGAAAACCGCGATCTGCTGGACTGGTTTATCAATGTCTGGCCCACCCTGCCGCGTACCAGCACCTCGCTGGAGAAAGTGATGTAGATTTTGATTTTTAACCCTATGTCAGATCCCCAGTATCTCTACCTCCCGCCTCTCTTTCCACCTCCCGCGGGTGAAATCGGGGATGCTCACAGCCGAGCTTCTGGCGGCCACTGATTTCTCGGTCAGCGGGCTGATCACGCTCCAGGTGGCTGTATCGTAAACATCAATCGGAGTCTGTATGCCTCTTCGCA
>JAUVUV010000387.1 GCA_030604975.1 Candidatus Glassiibacteriota bacterium
CCGTCTGCTGCAGATGCTGGTCAGAATGTCCGGGGCAAAAAATGTCCTTGAAATCGGCACGTCCAACGGCGTTTCCGCTATCTGGATGGACCTGGGGCTGAAAGAGACCGGCGGCAGGCTAACCACCCTGGAAATCGACCCTGTCAGGGCGAGACTGGCCAGAGAGAATTTTACCAAGGCCGGCGTGGAGGATCGGATAGAGCTTATCGAGGGAGACGCTCTGGAAACCCTGAAAACTCTTACCGGGACCTATGACCTTGTCTTTATCGATGCTGCAAAAAGAGATTACAAGGATTACCTGGATCTGATCTATTCCCGGATTGCAAAAGGGGGAATTATCGTGGCGCACAACGCCGTCCAGTCGGCCTCCTCGATGCGCGGCTACCTGGATCATGTGCAGAACCATCCCGAGCTGGACACTGTCATCTTAACCACCGGTAATGACGGCGTAGCGCTCAGTTATAAAAAGTAAATCCGATTTGTAGAAACCCGTATCCTGCGAGGCAGCCATGAGAGCCTTTTTAACATCCTCTGCCGTCCTGGCTATGATTTTATTCGTCCAATCTTCCTCTGCCGCCGATCTACGCACTCTTTGCGACGGCCCGCCGAAATATCATAGAGAGATTATCAGCTCCGGAAGCCATAAATATACCGTACGCATGGGCGGAAGGTTCGACGGCGAGATGACCCGCGACCCCGTGGGCTACTGGGGCTACAACCAGTACTGGGAGCCGAATCTTTTCGTACGCCTGGAGAATGTGGGCGATGTTCCTGTGGTCAATCCCTGGCTGCGAAGGGCGGACCGGCCGGATACGAGAACCATGGAACAGATACTCGACTTTGTGCTGGAACCCGGTATGAGCGATGCCGAAAAGGCCCGCACCCTCTGGGAGTTCGAGATCAAGCACCGGTTCCATGCAACCACCGAGGACGATGAGGTTAACGATGTAATCAAGATGTACAACTGCTATGGCTATACCCTCTGCTACAACGAGAGCCTGGTGATGAGCGATCTCTGGCGGGCAGCAGGCCTACCTGTGCGCAGAGGTTTTCCCAACGGCCACAGCACAGCGGAGGTTTTCTACGAAGGCGCCTGGCACCTTCTGGACTCGGATGAAAGCATTATCTGCCTTCTGCGGGACAACAAGACAATTGCCAGCGAAGCCCAGATCGTGGCGGATCACGACCTGATGAAACGCACCCACACCTATGGCCCGCGCCACGATGACAACCGCATGCGGGATGAGACCTCCGCGGCCCTTCATTACTATGAGGGCGAGCGCAAGGGCGAGCACCCGAGCCTCACAGCCCACACCATGGATTTCACCCTGCGTCCCGGCGAGGCGATCACCTGGGCCTGGTATGCGGACAATAAATACCACGGAAAAGAGTACGAAGGCAGCAAGGCCAACCTCTGGAACAAGCGCTGGCGCCTGATCGCCAACGTGATGAACGGCGAGCTTACTTACGCCCCTGATTTCAGCGATCCCTCGACTCTGAAATACCTGGAGACCGGTGGAGTCGAATTGCGGAAATCGGGTCCGTTCGGTGGGGGAATTGCCGTTCTTGGCGATTCCGGCGCAGTGGTCCTGCCGGTGGAAAGCGCCTACCCGGTCGTGGGCGGCCGCCTGGAGATCGATTTCGCACGACGGGACATGGAAGCCGAGAAAGTTAAAATCTCGCTCAGTTTCGATCAAGGAGAAAACTGGAAAGAGATCTGGACCTGCGCCGGGAGCGAGTATGCGCGAATGTATATCGACCTTGATGAGTTTTTCCCCACGGCTGATCCGGCTCGCTACAGCTACAGCCTGCGGTTCGACCTGGTGAGCGACTGCGACGAGCCTGCTGTCTGTCTCAAGGGGCTTTACCTGCGCTCCACCCTTCAGATGGCGCGCTTTGCCATGCCGGGAGTGAGCCTGGGAAGGAACTCGTTTATTTATACTGATCAAAGCCCTACAGGCCGCAAGGTTAAAATCACCCACGCCTGGCGCGAATGCTCCTCCCCCGTGGTTCCCGGCAGGCCTGCCGGAGCAGTCTACCCGCCGGACGGCGGCTCAGTGGAGGGAACCCTTTTTACTTTCAAATGGCATCTGCCTGCCAGCGGCGCTCCTGCTGCCGACTACGAGTTTCAACTCAGCAACTACGAGGACATGCGCCGGGTGCTCTCGCCGAACTTTCATAAGCTCATAAGCCATACCGCCAACCGCGGGACCGCCTCTTACGAGCTTCCTTACCTGGGCCTGCTGAACCCGGGCCAGACCTACTACTGGCGGGTTCGTGCCCGCAGCAGAGAGGGAGTCTGGGGCCGGTGGTCGAAAATCTTCTCTTTTAATGCACAGGCACCGGCAGTGCCTGTAGAATTTTCCGCGCAATTCAATGAAACTACACGCACAGCAACCCTGAGCTGGAAGACGGGCAAAGGAGGAACCGAGCCTGTGCGATTCAGGATCTACGGCAGTGCCGAGAGGGGCTTCACGGCGAGCGATACTGCCTACATCTATCATGCAGGTCTGGGGGGGATAAAGCAAAGTCCGCCAAATTTGCTGTTCGAAACCGATGGTTCACACACCAGCTGCAAGGTGCCGGCCCGATTCTGGCGAGCCTTTTACCGGATTGCGGCAGTTGACTCCCGAGGCTGTGAAAGCGGACCGTCGGCAATGGCTGAACTGGCACACCCGCGGATTCTCACAGGCGAGTTTCCAGAGGGCAGCACATCGAGCTACTACCAGGCGCAGATCGAAGTGTCCGCATCCATGGGACACCTTGTATCGGCCGATGAAAACGGCAAACCGTACCAGATGCGTTTCCGCAATGGAGACGATCTCGTTTTCGAGCTTTCCGGGGCGCCGGATGATCTTTCGATTAATCGCAAATCCGGAATGATCGCCGGTTATCTGCCTGCTGAATCTGACGGAGAATATGAAATTCTGGTAACTGTCACCGATGAACGCACCGGCGCCCGGGATGAAAAGAAGCTGACACTCAGGGTCAAGGAGGGCTATCCGAAGGGCTCGGTTCGGTGAGGAATACAGGCTTACCGAAGGGGAATCCCTTTCCTGATTCCGCGGTTGAAGTAAAATAGTTGACTTCGTTCAAAGCTACAGTCCGCCCAGGTTGGCTCTTTTAGAACCGGTAGCGGTCAGTTTCTGGTTGGCTTTATAACCTGGATTATTCATAAATTCGACAGATGTTATGTTACCCTGAGGCCGGGGGGGGGGCGGCGGGCGCATGAAATGCGCGCCGTTGCGCAAAAGCGCAACGCTC
>JAUVUV010000342.1 GCA_030604975.1 Candidatus Glassiibacteriota bacterium
ACACCATAGATCGCCGTTCCCACAATTTTTCCCTGTTCCAGTTCAGCAGGCATGAAAATGAAGCACTTAAGGTTCGCCTGCACTGATTGGGAGGCGAGACTGTTACCCAGATTTCCGGTAGTAGCGCAAGCTACGGTATCGAAGCCGAATTCCCTGACTTTGGAAAGGGCTACTGAAACCACCCGGTCCTTGAACGAAAGAGTGGGGTAATTGACTGCATCATTCTTCACGTAAACTTCGCTATGCCCCAGAGCATGCTCCAGGTTCCTTGCCCGGATAAACGGGGTGAAGCCTACCTCTACACCGACAGTGGGCTCACTGTCCAGGGGCATAAATTCCCTGTAGCGCCACATGTTGGCCGGCCTGTTCTCGATAGTCCCCCTGGTTACCATGCGGCTGATTGCCGGGTAGTCAAAGTCCACTTCCAGCTTCCCGAAGCAATACTCACAGATATGCAGCGGTTGAACCGGATAGGTTTTTCCGCAGTTATTTTCTTTGCACTTTAATCCCTTGACGTAACTCAACCAGGCTCCTCCTAAAAGAGAAATTATTTTTCAGCTTCAACTGCACCCTTCGACTACTCGGCACCGGTCGAAACAGTCTCGGCAATAGCCTCTACCTTATAATGACACAGACCATTCAGGCAAGCTAAAAATCAAGCATGCACCTCTGGACAACCCGATTTTCGGCTCATATCACTACGTGAAGGAAGAAAAGCTAGATCTGGTAGTCGACTGTCAGGGGCCGGGTATGAATGCCGCACTCGCCTCCGCACTTGCTTGTCCCGATCCATCTGCCTGCGCGTTCATCCGGGCTACTGGCAATCGTTGTGCAGGGTTCGCAGCCGAGGGAGCGATACCCTTTGGCGTACAGCGGATTGACTGGGACCTGGTTGAGCGCAAGATATTGCCAGATTTCACGCTCGTACCAGATGAGAATAGGGTTCAGCTTGACCAGGTCTCTGTCGCGCTTCTCCACTTCCAGGAAATCAGTCCGCGTGCGCCCCTCAGTGCAGCGAAGCCCGGTTATCCAGCAAGCTACGTTCATCTGTTCCACGGCCTGTCGAGTCGGCATAACCTTAAGAATCTCGCAGCAGCGGTCCGGCTCAGTCTCATAGAGCTTGTCGGGAATAGGTTCGTCGTTTTTAAATATCCTGAGCTCTGGATAAAGAGAAACGATCTTGTGCATAAAATCTACCGTTTCCCTGGGTTTGAAGCGAGTGGTGACAATGAAACCACTGATATCGGGACTCACCAGTTTGGCCAGGTGCCAGACCGCCATAGAGTCTTTGCCCAGGCTGTTTGCCACTACCAACCTGTCACCGTATTCTTCATAAGCTTCCCGGATCAGCCCCAGAGATCGATCAACTTTCTGGGCAAAGTTAAGGCCGTCCACAAGGCTTTTGATATCGTCCTGCCTCAGGCTAGCAAGCATCTTCATCTTACCCTCTCATCAGTTAAATATCCTATTCAGGTGGTTTCAGGCGACCAAAACTCACCTTGTTCCAAATTCTTTCGTGCACATAGTACACGACAAGCTTGATCAGACTGTCCAAAATCCCTATGGTTGCAGCGAACCGAATATTCTCCGTAACTGACCAGGCTACAAACGCCGTCAGGACAGTGGCCAAAACTCGCCAGCTCAGGGACTTTAAAAAGCTTCTACGATGGGAATCCATATTACCTGCGTTTTTATTATCATCTCGATAGGATTAATTGACTTAAAATTTAAAAAAAATCTCCACTCCATCATCTCAAATTGAATAGGAAGGAACATACCGCTCTTCTTTCCGCCTCTCTTGATCCACAAGTTCCCGGTAGGTAGTGTTGTCGTAGATCCCATTTATTGATTTCTGAACTTTTTCCCACATGGGCATGAATGCACAGTCCCCGTAAAGGGGACAACTTTCTTGGGAATCGCCGATAACGCAGCTAACCGGTCCGAAAGGCCCCTGGATGAAGCGGATCAAATCCCCGACAGTCAGCTTCTCAGGAGGTATAGCTAAGAGGTAGCCGCCCTCATTACCCCTCTGTGATTTGACAAATCCAGCCTTTTTAAGCTCGCAGAGGATTACCTCAAGAAATCTGACAGGGATGGCCTGACTCTCAGCGATTTGGGCAGCTTTCAGCGGATATTGTCCGTAATGTTTGGCAAGCTCAAAAACGGCCCGAAGTGCATATTGACATCTTTTAGAGACCAGCATGGCAAATTCCTTGTCGACTATTCCAATCGGGATAGTTATATTATAATAACTTTTTCTCACATGTCAAGGTTACATCGAATTTTTTCTTGATATACAAAAAGAATGGATGCAAGGCGGGGAAGACTGTGATTCCTAAGCCATTTTGACAACTATAACCAGCGGTTGATCTAATAATCCGCTGTGCTCAAAATTATGCCGCGTGACAATACGTGACAAAACTACCACTTCCGCTGACGAGTTATAATGTTTTCTAGATTCTCATAATCCTTATAAAAGCTCGCCAATCAAGTCTTGCCGGATCTGATTCATCCATTATTTTCTGTGTAATTGGTGGGTATTTCCTAATTCTCGTCCATTAAACAGAATTTTTTACAGTCTCGGTCCTTTTTCGAACAGATTCGATAATCCACCCTCGTGTATGTCTTCAGCATTCAAAATTTTTTTCGTGTTCAGTATTTCCTCTGAAATCTTTCTATGGGTGACCAAGTGATATAGCAGGCTGATTAACGGAGGGCCATTTGACCCTGCATTTCTTACAGAATCCAAAAATTTCCAGCCTGGGATTGGTAATCACGAATTCGTGATCCTTAGCCACTTGGGACCATTGTTCTTCGATAGTGCCGTTTTTAAATTCCATCATCCTTCCGCATTTGGTACAGATCAGGTGGTCATAATGCTGGTCGTGGCGTACTATTATAAACCTATTAAAACGCCTGCCGATACGGTACTGAACCACAAGTCCGCTCTTTATCAACACATTGAGGGTGCGGTAAATTGAGGGTTTTGATGCCGATACCTTTTTACGCTGGAGCAGGTCGTGGATATCCTCGACACTGAAGTGACCTGGGGTGCTGAAAACTGTTTCGGCGATTTTTCTTCTTTGCCTTGTGATCAAGTATCCGCGACCACGTAGGAACTTGATAAACTGCAGTGTAAGATGTTCCGGCATTTTTCCTCCATTTTTTTGTTCAGGTAGTGCTCCTGGAGCCAACCACGCAGGCTCTGAGTTCCTCGGCAGCTTCTTTTACTCCAAGCGTAAAATCTTCTCTTTCATAGATAACGCTTCTGGACGCATTAGCACCAACCTTGAGTTTCTTGGCTTAGTTACTTCTGCCGCCTCTTTTTGAGCGTATTTTGGTTTGTTGTTAATCATCGTTAAGCCACCGAATGATATCCAGCTACTCAATTGCGGCAATGAAAATAGCTGTACATTATTTTAACCATATTTTCCCTCTAAAGCAAGATTAAAAATTTTCTATCATGGAATCACACTGGAAATTGATTCCTTGACCATCGTGAACTAGCAGGTTAAGCATGAAATCTGCAAAAAGATAATTAAGGATAGCTTATGTTAGTTTGAAAGGGCGTTTACTGGCAAGGGAGCGGTTATATGACAGGAGAAATCAAAGATGGAGAAGCGGAAACAG
>JAUVUV010000239.1 GCA_030604975.1 Candidatus Glassiibacteriota bacterium
CTAGATAAACGCATTCTTACCGGAGAAAACGCCATGGCCACTTTCGATATCTTTCAGGATGAGGCTGGAAACCATCTCCCGGTTCCCGGTGGTATCCTGAGGGCGGATACACCAGCGAAAGCCCGATCCAATCGTTTCTCTGATCAATGCCTCAAATTCTTCCCAGGTACCCTGTATATGCTGATCCATGTTTTACTCCCCGGCATCGATCCGTATTAAAGTCACCTTTCTTGAATGAGTTGCTCACCACAATCCACACAATATTTGTTCCGTTCCCATCGACTTTTCGCATGTTTTTCTTCACTACAGGTCTTAATGGGGATTTTCTCATTCACCACATCGCCGCACATAGGACAAAACCGCACCGGCGCATTTGCATGACTGTGATTATAGTTTGGGCAACGACCATCTCGCGTTATCATTATTACTTTCCCCCCATCCAAGACTAAGAATTATTGAGAGGCGCTGTTTTTCTGTCACGCAGTTCCTTCTCGTAAAACTTGGTTATGTGAGTTTTCTGCCCAAAGATATTGGAAAAAATGAAACCCCAGCCTTGTTAGCCCTCTAATAAAAAGAGTGCTAACATCAAGGTAAAAAAAATCAGTCGTTACCCGCAGCGGGACACTTCTTGGCCTCGGCGCAAGTTGAACACGAAGGCGTCGAGTCCGCTTCGGGTTTCTTAGCCTCTTCCTTTTGCCGGTCCTTTTTGTAGTCCGTGGCGTAGAACCCGCTTCCCTTGAACACAAAGGCTCCTGGACTCAATATACGCCGGATGCGCTTCCCGTTGCAAGAATCGCAACTGATTTCAGGTTCTTCATTGAGGCTTACCAGTTTTTCGAATCGATTACCGCATTTCATGCATTCATATTCGTAAATCGGCATCGATGTGCACCTCATGGTTCAGAGTGAACGGTGACTTACAACTGCACAATGCAAGAGATATACCAGCAAAACCGCCAAAGGAGCAGCGTTGTCTTAACTTATAAAAAATTAACTGTTTTTACTCCTTTTGCCAAGGATTATTTTATCCAACTATTCAACCAATTTATGGCCTTTCTGCCAGAATTGACAGAGATAATCTGCCAATTCGACAGGAAGTCTGTTTTGACCGACACCCCGCAGGGACACGGCATGGTGTACCCCTGCACATGGAATCTGGTCTTTGATTATCCCGCGTATCGATCAGCCGAACCGGAGCCATGCCTAGCATGGCGGAGATCCGCGCGAATGCGCGGCACACTTGAGCGGCGTCTGGCGCAACCACCGCCTTTTGTTAAACCTTAACTTCCTCCACCGCCGGTTCAAAATGAACCGTTTTATTTTCCGAATCATAGAAAGCGATAAGCGTAGTATTACTGTCGGGCTGGTGTTCCAAAGGAAACTACAGAGAAACGCCAGACAGGTGGTCATCGGCAGGCAACCGGGCGAACTTTCCGGGCCCGGTTGGTGTTTTACGGAGCGAACTCGGAGTTCAAACCGCCGGTCTTTGGCGGCTTTCTCCGTGCCGGCCGCTTCTGGAGGCCGCAGCCAGATACACCAGGCAGATAACAAACACGGCGGCAGTGCTGATCAGAATGTTCAACAGACGTTTCGGTCTGCTCTTGTACTCCGGGACAACCGCGGGGTCGAGGACAATCGCGCCGGGGGTGTCATCCATCTCGTTGATCCGAGCCTCCTCGTACTGCCCCGACAACAACATGAACATCTCCTCCTGTATCTTTACATTCCGGTAAAGCCTGGTATATGACAAAGAAATGCTGGGGATGTCCGAAACAGGGATAAGGCTGCCGCTATTCTCGAGGGCTCCTTCATCGGTGAGATTGCGCTTGATCTTCGCGATAGTGCGGCCCAGCTCCTCAACCTCGGTCTTGAGCAGGTTGACAGAGGGGTGCCGGGAGGTGTAGAACCTTTCCAGAGTGCGCAGTTGACTGATCTTGCTCCACCGTTCGGTCTCCAGCATTCCCAGCATTTCGATAGTGCTTTTAATCGGTCCGGTGATCAGCTCGACCACACCCCGGGTCTGTTCCTCGGGTTGGATGATCTTGTATTTTTCCTGAAATTTCAACAGGCTGTCCTCGAGGGCGAGCAGACTCTTCCTGGTGTCTTCCAGGCGTTTTTCGAGGAACCTGCGCTTGCGGGTGGCGGTATAAATTCCCCGGTCCATCAGGATATTGTTCAACTGCGTAACATACTCGTTGCCCAGATCGCAGGCCAGTTGCGGATCTTCCCTGGCCTCGACCGTGACCACGATGTGTCCCTCCGGCGGAAAATCTATAACCGTATTATCGCGCAACTGTTCCCGGGCCCGAAAGCGATATTTGGTCTTGTAGACTTTTTCCAGGTTGTATTTTTCAATCAGCGAATCCGCCACAGTGCGGCTGTTGAGAATCACCACGAACAGGTACTGCGAGGGGTTGATAGCGGCCATGCCGGTGGCCAGCCGGCTGATTCCTCCCGGCAGGTCGGAGACCCTCGAGAGCAGCATGCCCAGACCTGTAAAAGCGGACTTCTCCTGCGGCGGCATGATAACCGTCCTGGCCTCATACCACTTGGGCAGAATGAGGAAGTTGACGATGGCGGCAACCACCGCGGTTATCGAACAAACAGTCGCCAGCAAACGCCGGCGGCGTTTCATCACCAGGAATAAACCTGCTGGATTAATTGTATTTTCCGCCAAAACCAGCCTCCTGGAAATACTTTAATTACTGAGAAGAAAAATCATTGCAGTTAACAAGGTGACCAATGGAGACCATTCGTAAAACTTGAATCTATGCGGGACATAGAGGACATCACCGGGTAGAACGAGATCACCGGGCTTGGATTTATCATTGCTGCCGTCACTACGCCTGATGTAACATTTTTTTCCGGAACCTTCGATATTGGGACCGCCGGCCTGTCCCAGGTAATCCCGCACGGTCCACCCCGGCTGGTAAATATAGCGTCCGGGTAGGTTTACACTGCCGGAGACAAAGACCCACTTGTTACGCACGGGAAATTCGTAAATCGCCTCCTGTTCGGGGGGGCTTTCGATCATCTCCCGGGTGAGCGGCACCCAGCGCTGCGAAGCCTGTGGGTTGTCGCTGATAACGAGCCTTCCATCGCCGGCGGTTTCAAAGTTTTCGGGCCCGCCCACCAGTTCGAGAAGATCGCCCAGGGTCTCGCCGGGCAGGTACTCAATGACAAATTCGCTAATCTGATCGATTTGCCGCTCACCCACAGCCACCGAATCCGAACCCGAAAGATTGGTGAAACTGCCTCGCAATACTACATAATTTTCCATCGGCGGCACCTCTACAATGCACCCATCTATCAGCATCGGATTCTGTTGCAGATTTCCCTGCATCAGGTATCGCATCATATCCACCGTTGTTAACAGCCGCCGGTCGCCGTCCAGCAGGCGAATCCTTCGCCGGCTGCCGCCCGATCTCACTCCCCCGGCTTCGGTGAGTAACTCGCTCACCCGGTCGACCGCACTCATGAAATAAGTGCCGGGCCTGGCGAGGGCTCCCACCGCGAACACCCGGAAGGTGCGGGGGTTGATCAGGGTAAGGGAGATCCGAGCCTCCGAGAAGTATTCCGACATCCGTTGGGCCAGGTAGGCTTCGGCCTCGGCAAGGGGCATGCCGTCGACTTCCAGCGGCCCGGCCGGCGGTACCAGCAACCGTCCCTCGGCGGAAACGAACAAATGGTAAGACTCGTAGAGCTCCATGCCCCAGATCGACACATCCACTTCATCTCCCGGACCGAGACGATAGCTCAGGCGGTCGATTTTCCCCTCGAGCGGGATCATCATCTCCGGGACTGAGGGCCGGCTTTTAGGCGTAGGGCCCAACTTTTCACCAAGCGTCGGTCGGGTTCTTTCAAAAAGCTTCAGCGACTGAGCCTCCAACCGAAAAGCACAAACAGAAAAAACAAGTAAAACAAGCAGCAACTTCAAAAATTTACTCGAATCAGAATACATCTTGTTCTCCTCACAAATAACACCGGCGCTTAAGAAGTTTAAAGCCACAGTAGCGGTGCGCCCCATGTGTCAAAAAGAACTTTTCTTGTAAATCAACCAGTTATTGAAGAACAAACTTTCGACCGGCAGCGCCAGGCGGGTGGCTATTCAACCAGGCCCCGACCCGGCAGCTTATGACTCCCGACCGCCAAATTTAGCCCGTATTATTCATAAATTATCGCAAATCCTGTAGGGGCGGACCTATGTGTCCGCCCGGATGGTTAGAAAATTCTGATCTCTATAGGGCGCACACGCAGGTGCGCCCCTACAAAAACGGGTGACGGTGGTTTTTTTATGAATAATCCTGGCTAGAAGCGGTGGGTAAGACCTACATTCAGCAGGCTCTTGTGGAAATTCAGATTGCGGATACTGGACTGATTGCGGTAGTAACTGTAAGTGAGCGAGGCTTCGAGCTCAGGTACCAGAGGCCGCGAGAGCTTGAGCACCCAGCCGTTGTTGTCGTTCTCTTCGGTGATTACCTCGACCAGGATCGGCACCTCGGTTTTGTCTCGGTAGCGCCTGAGCTCGAAAAAAAGGTAGGCGTTGAGGAAAACCTCCTGCGGCAGCCGCTTGCCGAAAATAAGGCGAAAGCGGGTGTTCCAGTAAG
>JAUVUV010000262.1 GCA_030604975.1 Candidatus Glassiibacteriota bacterium
GTTGCGGGTCACGTACACCGGACCCCGCTGGATCGGGGCAAGCGAGATCGCTACCATCGCGTTGCGCACCGAGTTGCCGTGAAGGCGCATGTTCACTCCGCCGCCGTCCATCTCGAAAGCGTCATCGCCGATATTGTAAATCTTGTTGAACATTACGTCGCAGTCTCTGTGCAGTTCTAGGCGGTCCGGCAAATCCCAGCTTTCAACTGTTATCCCGTCGAACCAGCCGTGAAGGGTATTGTAGTTGAACGAGTTTCCCCGCCCGGCCTCCCACGACATTACACCCTGCCGCGGATACTCGCTGGCCTTGATCGAGTTCCAGGGGATTTCCACAAGCCCCGGTTCGTAGATCAGGTTATGCCAGACAGCATTGCCGCTGGTTGTCTCGTTTTTCAGGTAGACGCCGTTCGGGGCGTTGTGGATCGTGTTATCTATTACCACGCAGCCGGTCGCGCCCTCGCTGATCCGTACTCCGGCCTGGCCGTAATAGCGGATTTCGAACCCGCGCACCACGACATGACTGCTGCCGGTGAGCCAGAACGCGTAACGGTGCTGAGCGATATTATAAGTGTAGCCTGCTGGCGAATCATTGTTGCCCGTGCGCACATAGAGGTTATTCGTGTTCGTGTCCAGGTACCACGCGCGCGGCGCACCCAGTCGGTCGCTGGTCAGGTCTGCCAAAGTTTCGTAGCGGAACATCCGCTTCCCGTCCTGGGCGACATAGCCGTAACCAGTTCCCTCCACTACGGTGATGTCCGGCTTGAGTGTGGTTACATATACTTGGCCGCTGTAAGTCTGCCAGGCGGTGCTGTCCCTGGCAATCTTGAGCGAACTGTCCAGGATCGGCGTATGGCCCTCGGCTGCGGCAAAGACTATCGGCCTGCCCTCCTCGCTCTGAAGGGACTGCAGAAGGTCGCCCTCGCGGTACACGCCGCTGAGAGCATAAACGATATCTCCAGGTTGTACGAGACTTGCGGCATGCACGATAGTCCTGAAAGGAAGCTCAGCCGTGCCAGGGTTTGTGTCTGCACCCTCAGGAGAGACATAATATACCTGCCCGCCGGCAGGTTCGAGGATCATCTTTTTCGTCCGTGTACGGGTTTCGACTGGTGGGATCCCGGTCGCTGCCGGATCATAGAATACTACCCGCACCTCGATCTCATTGTCCGGCTCGAGGGGAAAGATGCTGGCCCAGATCAGGTGCCGGGCAGGATCGACAGTCATCTCCACTCCGTTACGCCAGCGCGCCTCGCCGCTTTTTCGCCAGAAGAGGAAGGCCCTGGAGCCGCCTGCCAGCTCTCCGCTGTAGGAGACCTCCAGCCCGACTGCATTCCAGGTTGGGTAGACCTCCATCTCACCCGGCGAAAATCCTGGAACTCCCAGAGGTGTCAGTTTCCCACTCCTGACCCTGAGCAGCAGGGTAAGGGCATCTATAATCGAGTACCTGCCGTCGTTGTTGAAATCGGCACGAGGGTCGCCGGGGCTCTCATATGCCAGTCTGAGCAAGTGTATCAGATCCTCGAGGTTGGCCTCGCCGTCCCGATTCAAGTCCTCCCGGTATTCCGCAGTGGCCTGGGCAGGCCTGGAATGCAGAGGTGTGAAACCTGCAAGCAAGAGCGCGCAGAGCTGTACCAGAATAAAGAAAAAGATTTTTAAGAAAAAGCTGATATTCATAATACCAGATTATAATATTGGTATGAGGGAAAAGAAAAGTCTATTCTCGCCGGCTTTTTTTCAGCTCTGAAAGACTGATTCGGCTTCTACAGTTTTGAAGCAGAACTTTTCAATTGAGAATGCAGTAATAAGCAGGGTAGAATCAGCACGTTTGAAATACGGCTGAAAATGTAAATACGTTTTACTGAGTGTTCCGCTCACCTGGCCTGCCGCAGCTCCGGGCTTATCCCCGGCACACCGGTTATCCTGAACTGCCTCGTGTTGTAATCGATCCAGACTTTCGCACCCGAGCTGAAAGTTGCCTCCTGCAACCTGTAGTCATCCGAGAGGAAGCGGTGCTCTTGCATGTCATCCCAGCCGATCGCACGGTGGAGTCTGGCAAGCAGAAGGGTCTCCTCGATCCGCTGCTGGTCCTCCGGAACGGGAAGCCCCAGGGCTGCCTGGGCGGCGGTCAGCAGGGCGTAAAGATAGTCCCTTGCGTTAACATAGGTGCAGTCGTGAAAGCAAAGCTGCCACAGCGGAATCGGAATCCCCCTTGTTCTGCCTGCCCTGTCGCGGCCGTATACCCCGTCATGCGCCGGCCTGGTCCTTGCGCTGACCACCCAGGGCACGACCCAGTCGTTGTGGTGCTCGATTGTGAGCATTATTTTTTTCTCGTTGAAATAGTCGAATATCTCGGCCAGAGCCTCGCGGTTCTCGTTGCGGGTGAGCAGGTGTGCTGGATCGTAGCACTCCCAGTTGCATACATAATTGCCGAGAAGGTAATACTGGGGAGCTGCGGTTTCAAGAAGGCCTCTTACGGGCGGATAATCCGTGCGGCCGACCTCGAAATTGCGTTTCAGGAACCGGATCGCCCACCTCGGGCAGATCAGCGAGTTGACTCCGGCTCCCCAAGTGCTCCGGCGGACATATCTGCCCTGGCTGTCTTTCAAGGTAACCTCCTCGCGGAACGAGGGCGAGTCGAGAGTTATGTCGCAGTAATTGTCCGTGGCCAGGCCGAATATATAGCCCATCGCCTTGACTTTACGGGCCAGAGAGTCCAGCCCCTCGGGGCCCCCGGCGTACATGTTCGGCGGCATGATATCGGGATATTCCTGGTCGTGGCCGTAGCGCTGCCAGCCGGTGAAAGAAAGAGAGGCCCGGTCTGCCCCTGTGCGATTCTGGAACTCGGCCACCTGTTCTCCGACTTCATGGAACGTGTTGTAGATCTCGAAGCTGAATGTCCGATGGTCTTTCCGACTGACACGAGCCCTCAGGTTTACAGCGCCCTTGAGTTTTTCCACATTGGGATTCTCCGCACTTTTCTCGGCCAGGGTCTTAATATAGCCCAGTTTCCTGTAGTACTCCCGGTAGTGCCTGATCAGCCGGGCGTAGCCTGCATTTTTCTCGAAATGGTAACGGATAACGCGAGGGTAGCCGAACCTGCCCATGCTCGGCCGCCAGTAAACCTTGTAGGCGGTGTGTTCTCCGGGCGTATGCTTGATATGAAGGAAATTGTCCATCCGGCAGTTGTCGTCGATATAGGCAAGCCAACCCGATCCCGGCTGGTAAGCACCGAAAACGGCCATCCGCTGCGGATAGATCAGCCCTGCCTGGTCCCATTCCTGATGATCCCACCAGTTGGCCGGCCGGCCCATCAGCTCGCCGAACTTATTGAACCGCTCCTGGTCATCTAACTGGATCGGATTGTTCATGTCCTCTTTCTGGCTCCAGTCGCCCGGAACCAGTACCCCCTGGCTGATCCCGAAAAACGAGTAGCAGTCTCCTCTGATCGGCACCTCGAAAGGCCGTGGGTAGATCACGCCCTTGATCCTGAAGTTGTGATCCTCCTCGAGGGGAATCAGTTTGAAGGCCAGCTCGCCGGTTTCCTCATCGATCAGGATCAGGATCTCGAAACGGAAATCGGCCAGGGTGACAAGCACGGCGCCCTTACCGAGGCGTGTTACTTTTTTATCTCGGGAATCGGCCAGGCTCACCTGGCTGATCTCGCCATCTTTCTCGTAGACAAACTCCCGGGCTCCCTTGCGGCTCATGCGCCAGATCACACCTGAAGCCAGGTGCTTCACATCCACACTCATTGTGGCCAGATCAACAGTGGCCTCCAGGTCTTTCGCAGCTATTTTGTAGCTTTGAGCAATGGCGGCAGATTTCCAGGCCATAATCAACAAGGCTGAAAAAGCAAATATTTTCACCAACTGGTAAGGATATCTTCTCTTTCCCGGCATTCTGTCCTCCTTGTCCAGGAAGTTTCTATGGTTTGCCGCATGGCTTGATGAAAGCGGGTGCGCACCGCCAAATTAGTGACTCAGGATTTGTCTGCGCTAAAATATTTGTCCACTAGTGAGCGGATAAATTTCGCCCCCTCGCTGACCAGCACGTCGCCCGAAGGTGCCAGGTCGCGCCAGATACAGGTTGCCTCCCGCATGTTGTCACTTACTTCCACGAAAGACTCCAGCGCTGCGTTACCATTGTAATTCATTTCCGCGAGTGCACTGAATATCCCGTCCCAATCCACCAGGCCGGTGCCTGGAATACCCCGGTCGTTCTCGCAGAGGTGGTAATGGCAGAGCCTCTTGCCGGCCAGTCTCGTGGCCTGGTAAAAGTCCTTTTACTCGATATTCATGTGGTAGGTGTCCAGGTGCACAGCAGCGTTTGGTTCGCCGATCATATCGCAAAGCTTCATCGCCTGTGCCGAGGTGTTGACCA
>JAUVUV010000210.1 GCA_030604975.1 Candidatus Glassiibacteriota bacterium
CACCTCTATTTCGCGCTGGCCCTGGCGGATGACCAAGAGCCATGACGAGGAAGGCGCAGGAGTGCACTCCACAGGCGGCCGGGGCAATGTGGTGCGCAACTGCAGGATACACGGGCTTTTCGATGGCCTTGCGCCCTCATACTGGGACAGCCTCTGGGCCGAGGCCTATAACTGCGACTGGGATGTCTACGATAACGAGATTTTCGATATCAGGGATGACATTATCGAACCAGAGGGGCCATGTATCAATTTCCGGTTCTGGAACAATGTCTGTCACGATCTTTTCGTAGGGGTTTCCCTGGCCCCGATCAATGTCGGCCCGATTTACGTGCTGTACAATTCGATCTACGATTTGAAATTTAAGAATATCAAGTACGGGAGAAGCGCTCCCGGCTGGTGTTATATTTTACATAATACGTTCTGGAGCAAAAACCCTGGACACAATCTGATCGAAATCAACCGGCCCTTGGAGGCGCAGATTTTCCGCAATAATATCTTTTTCTCAAACGCAGTTGCCATCAGTTCCTCCGGGATGCCTCTGGATAACAATGATCTGGATTACAACGACTGGTACAGCTCTGATATCCAGTGGTTCGAAAGCTATACCGGCACAAAACATAAGAGATTATTCTACTTTGAGAGGAAAGGCTATTCCTCCCTGGAAGAGTTTCAGAAGGCTTTCGGCTGGGAAAAGCACGGAGTTCAGGCTGACCCGATGTTCGTGGACCCCGAGGCCGGGGATCTTAGGCTCAGAGCCGATAGCCCGTGTATCGACCGGGGACAGGCACTGCCCAATATCAATGACAGCTATCTCGGTTCTGCTCCGGACATGGGCGCATTCGAATGGGGTTCCTCTATTCGCGGCCCATTTCCGCTTGGCAGACGGCCTGGGCAATAACTAATCAATCCTTACCTGAAATTAAGCAGGAGGCAAGCCAGCTATGAAAATCTTCGAACACACTCTGAATTCATTGGTTACATTCCTGTTTGCCCTTGTCGGAATGTCCCCACTTCACGCCTCAATAACCGGCGTCTGGGCAGTGGGCGATGGAGAAAAGGTCTACCGCTACCAGGCAGACCATCCCTACCGGGCATCAAACAGCATCTGGGACGGCCAGCGCATCCGCCTGAAAGGGCTTTACAATGAGGTTATCGCTTTCCAGGTGATTGTCGAGGCGGACAGTTTCGGCGCCAGAGCGGTAGAGGTCACAGTCGATCCCCCGGAGCACGAAAATAGCGGCAAGAGGATCGGCGGGGCAGTTCCACTGAACTATGGGCCTGGCTGTGCTATCGAAATTTTTAGCGAACACTACATGAAAGTGGAGGATCTGACTGAAATAAAATCCAAAACCAACTGGCTGGCCCGCTGTCCCCCGCCGAGAATGAGCGGCTGGATTCCCGACGCTCTGATCCCAGTAGACGCCAGGCCCGGCCTGGGCGGCATGCCGCTTGATATCCCCCGGGCCCGCAAGCAGGTGATCCGACATCACGAGGTCCGGGTGATCCCGACTCCCGAAACGCAAAACCAGGGTTTCTGGATTGATCTTCACCTGCCGCGCAACAGGAGTTATCCAGCCGGGGTTTACAAGGGATGGGTGCGGGTGAGCGAATCCGGCCGCGAGATGGCCGCACTCCCCCTCGAAGTGACCCTTCTGCCCCACTATCTGCCGGATGAAAATCATTCGAACCTCTGGCTGTTCCACGGGAGCGCGCACAAATATTTTCCAGAGCTTTCGCCAGAGGAATTGGAGCGGATGCTGAAATTCATGGCCCACCGCCACCGGATAGACCTGGTGGGGGGCTGCAAGGCGCACAAGTCAGCATTTGACGAAAAGATGCTTGAAGATTACAAGCCCTATCTCGACGGCAAGGCGTTTACCCCGGAGAACGGCTATCGCGGACCCGGGGAGGGCTGCGGTGAGAAGCTGTTTGCTATCGGAATGTACGGCGGAGACGTTCTCGGGCGCGAAAGCCGGCAGTCTGTGCAGGAACAGAGCGACCTCTGGGTCCAATGGTTCGAAAAAAACGCGCCGAAGGTGACATATTTCTATTATATTATCGATGAGCCAGGCGAAACTCAGTATTCCTGGATCAAGAAAATCGCTGCCGCGATCCACGAAAACCCCGGCCCGGGCCGCCGGCTGCCCGTATTTCTCACCCGCAGGTACACCGAACAGATCAAGGAATCGATTGATATCTGGGCTGGCTGGATTGATGTCGAAAAGCGCAAAGAGCTGGTCAAGCAGGACAAGGATTACTGGTTCTACAATGGCAACCGTCCACACTGGGGCCATACCTTGATGGAAGTCGAGCCGGCCGACCTGATTGTCAACGCCTGGATCAAGTACCTGTACCAGGTGCCGACCTGGTTTATCTGGGAAAGCACTCACTGGGAACACAACCGCTCCGGCCCCAAGGGACACCTTCACCAGCGGGTTTTCAGCAACCCCCTGACCTATATCAACTGGTGGTGGGATTACGGCAATGCAGATGGAGTCCTGTTCTATCCCGGGCGGATGCCCTATTACCCGGATGAGGATCGCGGCCTGAGCCGCCCCCTGCCCTCGATCCGCCTGAAAAATATCCGCCGGGGACAGCAGGACTACGAGCTCATGTGGCTGGCTGAGCAAAAAGTCGGCCGGGAAAAGGTGCTCGAGGTTGTCAGATCCGTGGTGCCGAGAGCATTCAGCGAGGTAGAAAAAGGAGAGCCTGTGCCCTGGTCACAGAACGGCGAGGATTACGAAAAGGCCAGGGCTAAGCTGCTGAAATTGCTGGATTAATATATTCATGTGAGGCATGCCTCGTCCCTATATTTTTGCAGGGAGTAAAAGTGGATATCCAACCCAACTATACCCCGCTTATGCCTAAAGATAAGAGCGTGCCTATCGGCTGCATCGGCGCAGGCTTTATCATGGCTGACTGCCACCTGGTAGCCTACCGGCAGGCCGGTTTCAACCCGGTTGCTATCGCCGACCGCGCCATCGAGCACAGCAGTGAGGCCGCAAAGCGCCACGGAATTCCAAAAGTGCACGACTCTGTAAACGATCTTCTCGAAGATGGCGAAATCCAGGTTCTGGATATCGCCGTCCCTCCTGATGTTCAACTGTCAATAATTCGACAGGCGGTAACACACGCAGACCACATCCGCGGGATACTGGCACATAAACCTCTGGGAGCAAATTTCGCCCAGGCGGCTGAAATCGTGCATCTCTGCCGCGAGGCCGGGATTACTCTCGCGGTGAACCAGAACATGCGCTACGACCAGTCGATCAGGGCCTGCAAGGATCTTCTCTCCCGGGGAATGCTCGGCGAACCGGTGCTCGCCACTATCGAGATGCGCGCCATTCCGCACTGGATGCCCTGGCAGGAGCGCCAGGGCTGGTGTACCTTGCGGATCATGTCGATCCACCACCTGGACACTTTCCGTTTCTGGTTCGGCAATCCCGACCGGATATTTGCCAGCGTGTGCCCTGACCCGCGCACCAGGTTCGAGCATACGGACGGAATCAGCCTGTATATTCTCGAATACGATACAAAAGGCCTTCGCGCCGCCTCCTGGGATGATGTCTGGAGCGGGCCGGCCAGGGAGGGCGCAGGCGAGGATATCTATATCCGCTGGCGCGTGGAGGGAACTAAAGGCCTGGCGCGGGGCACTATCGGCTGGCCGAAATACCCGGTCCGCACGCCCAGCACGCTGGACTACACCACTGTCGAGGACAACGGAAAGTGGCACCAGCCACGCTGGGATACTGTCTGGTTTCCGGATGCTTTCGCAGGCCCGATGGCAGAACTGCTGGTAGCCCTTGAAACCGGCGAACCCCCTTCTCTGGCTGGAGATGACAATCTCGGTACCATGGCGCTGGTAGAGGCGGCTTACGAGTCAGCCGAAACTCACAGCGCGGTCTCACCCAATAAATGGCTCAAGGAGAAGTGAAAAATGAAACTCGGACTGATTAACAGCGCATTCTCCCAGGTCGGAGTGGACTTTGCCAAAGGTATCCGGCTCATCCGGGAGATCGGTTTCGACACCGTGGACATTTTCACCGAGGCCTGGAATATCAGCGATGAGGAAAAGAAGCTGATTGTCTCCGAATGCCAGGCCAACAGCCTGCCGATTGTCTCCGCCCCATGCTGTGCTCTGGGGATCGCGGATTTCAACGATCCGGTTCGCGAGTTTCATATCAAGCGGGCGAAAGCCTTTGTCGATCTGGTGCGTGATATCGGAGGCAGGAACGTTCTCCTGGTTCTCGGCGAATATATCTGGCAGCAGGAGGTTATCCCGCCCCAGCAGCAGTGGACCTGGGCAGTGGAGGGCACCAGGGAAATCGGCCAGTATGCCTACGACAATGGTGTGGAAATCTGTATCGAAGTGGAGCCGTTCAAGCTCTCGCTGGTCAAGAATATCGACGACATGATCAGGTTTCTCAAAGACGTCAACTCCCCGGCGGTTTTCGCCAATATCGATGTGAGCCACGTCTATCTTGCCGGCCACGCACCGGAAGACCTTCGCCGCCTCAAGGGCCTTGCCCATCACCTTCATTTCTCCGACTGTGACGGCAAAGTGCACGGCGACTTTCCTCCCGGCAAAGGTGTGATCGATTTCAAGCCCTACCTGAAAGAGATAAAGGAACTCGAAATCGACGGAACCTTGAGTATCGAGCTCGAGTACTGTCCGGATCCTGAAAAAATAGTCGAGTGGGTGCGCGACGCCTACCGGGTCACCGCAGAACTTATGGACGAGCTCGGACTTCGTTCGTAAAGGCTCGATTAGCTTAATGTGGATTAATACTTTAATAACCCGGA
This sequence comes from Candidatus Glassiibacteriota bacterium, assembly GCA_030604975.1. Lineage (GTDB taxonomy): Bacteria > Gemmatimonadota > Glassbacteria > GWA2-58-10 > GWA2-58-10 > JAUVUV01. Next base: position 4,804 of record JAUVUV010000210.1, read on the forward strand.
TTATTCATAAATTAGTAAGATGTTATGTTTCCCCGGGGCCTGGGGGGGCGGCGGGCGCATGAAATGCGCGCCGTTGCGCTCCTGCGCAACGGCCTGGGCGACTCCAAGTCGCACAG
>JAUVUV010000108.1 GCA_030604975.1 Candidatus Glassiibacteriota bacterium
ACAGCCAGGGCAATAGCGCTTACCGCCCCAACGTTGTGCACGAAAATAGGTCTCACTTTTCTTGCAGCTGTTTGCTAGTTCTAATAGTTGTCGGTACTGCATATCCCTATTATATGCAAGTACCAGTTAGTTCTCAATTACCTTTTATTATATATAGATTGCATCTAGTCGTATTCTTTATCCGTTTCTCCCTGTTTCTCAGATCTTTACTAGAGATAGAATCAAGTGACTGAAGAATGGAGACAGATAAAAGTCTCGCTGAAAAATGATGATCTTGAAGCTTATATTAACGTCCCATTTGTAGGAGAAAAGGACACTCTGGAAACGATACTAACTGTTGATAGCGCCCGTAAAGCTCTCAGAGACAATGATGTGGTCAATGGTGTTTTGGGAAACGAACTGGAGCGTATTTTCCGTGAATCTCTTTTCGACGAGGATATCCTCGTTGCCTCTGGTACCCCTCCAAAACATGGAGAAAACGCCAAGATCGAGTTCTATTTTGAAACTGAGCTTGATTTTAAACTCAGGGAGGATAAAGACGGCCGTATCGATTACCATGAAACCTCAGTGCTTGTTAACGTAAGAAAAGGTGACCAGCTCTGCCGCAGGACTCCTCCCACTGAGGGGCGGCCGGGAAGATCGGTTACTGACAAGGAAATTCCGCCCAAGGAAGGAAAAGACCGGGTTGTTCCGGATGGCCCGAACACAGAATTCGCGCCGAATGATCCGAACCTGCTGATCGCTTCAACCGACGGCTGCGTGACTCTTAACACCTCCAAGCTTGTTGAAGTCAAGCCCAGGCTTGTAATCAAGGGCAATGTGGATTATTCCACCGGGAACATCAAATTTATCGGCTCCCTGATCATCGCTAACGACGTCAAGTCGGGATTCAAAGTCAATGTTTCTGGAGATCTCGAGATCGGCGGTGTGGTTGAGGATGCCGAGGTTGTAGCAGGCGGTAACGCACTGATCAAGAAAGGCTTTATCGGCCGTGGCCAAGGCCTGGTCAAAACCGGTGGAGACCTGACCATTAAATTTGCCCAGAACCAGAATATTATTTGTGACGGAAACCTTAATACTGGCGGTGAATTGATGCACTGCAAGGGGAAAGTGGGCGGTAATCTTTGTGCCAGCGGCCGTAAAGGCGCCATTATCGGGGGTGAATGGGAGGTCACAGGGAGTGTTGAAGCAATTCAGATTGGTAGTGTCAGCTATACCCAGACCTTGGTAGCCGTGGGGTGCGACTTCAAACTCCAGGAACGCAAAGTGGAAATCAACCAGGAGGTCAAAAAAATCCAGGAGAACCAGGAAAAGGTCAGACAGGCTCTTAAGAAGCTTTCACGTCTCAAGATCAAGCTTAAAGGCGCCCTGCCCCCGGAGCAGGAAAAACTCTATAACCGGCTGCAGGAAACGATCAATCACTTCCCCCAATACAAAACCAGTCTTGAGGGCGAATTGAGTGAGGTGGAGAAAGAGATCGCCAAGCACAGGGATGTTTATGTCAGGATTGGCGAGGTCCTTCATCCCGGGGTTAAAATAGTAATCGGTAAGTTCCCTCGTGTTTTCAAAGAAAAGGTCTTGCGCTCGACTCTGCGTGAGATAAAAGGAGAAATTGTAGCGACAGGCTGATATTTATTAAAAAATTCCTTGGCCAGTGCAAGTGAAAGTTCTTTCTGGTACAATCAACCGGGACCGTCAATAGTGACGGTTTCTTTGTCTATTTCCCATGCCCCTTGAAATCGCGAAAATCGTTGATGAGAAAGCGCTTGAAGGTGAGGAGTTGCTCGAAAACCTGATCGAGCGTACCAAAAAGTGCGAAATCAAGGCGATTCAGGATAAACGCCTGATTTTTGCCCGGGTACGCACCTGGCTCGAGAAGATTTTCGGCAGTTTTTACACTACCGAGAGGAATGAGCCGATGGTACTAATTTCCCAGGCTCTGGTTCGCTTGCACCAGAACCCCCACCTTAAAGGTCGCGATGAGAAGATCCACCAATTGCGCAGGCTACTCGATAACCTTGCTGAAAACGGCCTGCTTAAACTTCGGCACGGACAGAGCGAGGAACTCGATTACACGATTATCAGCCAGAGGCTTACGGTAAATATCAACGGCAAGGAGGAGAAAGCTTACCAAATAGTGCGCAAGATCCCGAGTGCGCGTAAATCCGCCGAGGAAAAGAAACAACGTCTGATTACTTACCGCGAGGAATTAAAGCTTGTAGATCATGCAAGGCTCACCTGTAAACAAATAGACAGCCATCTCGGCCAACCCTTAGAGGACGAAATCAAGCAACAAGCGACTCTGACAGTGCAGAATTATTTCCAGAAAATTGAGCAGAAACTCTACTACGCCCACTGTATCCTCACCGGTATCAGATATATAAATGACGATTTTATCGTTTCGCTCAAGCTCGAGTCCCTGGACCTGGCCGAAAAGATGAAAGATAAATCGATGATCGAGAAGATGATCTTTTTGTCCAGCCTCAACTGGTACCGCAACCAGTGGGCTAGTAAAAGCTTCAATGAGCCTGACAATTTGGTCTATTTCCTGCTCGGCCGAATGATATTCCGCCACGCCCCCTGGAATCCCAAAGGCAATTCGGAGATCCGCGAAGCTTTAGAAAACATCGGTGTTTCCTGCGATGATCTTAAGCGCTCTTTCACCTGGCAGGCATCCGGACAACAGGGAGAGGACAACGACCCCTCGATCAAAGTTGACCGGAATAATGAGAAAATATTCCTGCTGATCAAGCAGCTCACCAAACTGAGCCACACTCTCGGCAGCCGCAAATCCGTGGTTGAAGGCAACACCTTGCTCAAGAAATTTCTCCGCCCGGGTATCCACACGCCGGTGAGCCTGCACAACATGGAAATCATCGCCGAGGAAATCCGTTCCCAGGTTAAAATGGACTGCCTGGACAAGATCATGCATGAACTCTCGTATGACGAAAATCTTAAGAAAATCGTCAGTCACCTCCGCCAGGCCCTGGGCGAGGCAAACATGCAACTTTTCCAGCAGCTTCAGGCTTTCCGTGTGGCTCACGGTCTCAGCAACCTAATGGACAACAGGGAAAGAGAGCGTATCGCAGCCTTCATCAGCCCGATGGACACGACCCAGTTCCTTACCGCGCTATCCAACGGCAACCTGACAATTGCCGAGGCCTCCGAGGACCATGTTACTTTCACCGCCCGGAGAACCTCCGGCCAAACGCTTGATACCAGCACGCGCACCCTGACCAGCAAAGGTATAACATATAATGAAGCCGCAAGCTATATCAACAAGGAATTTGAAAATCTCCTCCTGAATTATGAGAAACCCGACTTTGAATCCCGCTGCGCGGAGTGTAACCCAAATTATACCAGAGATACTGACCAACATATAAAAATTAAAAATTACGCCTGGGTCTGTCGCCATTTTCCTTTTTTGAAAATGTATTTCGGCGCCGCAGCCCTTCTGGTCAGCCCGATCATGTGCAATCTCCTGAAGGGGGAACACGAAAAAAAGGGGGAAACTATCCATAAAAGCACGTCCGCTTTTATGGAAAAAGTGATCGAACTCGAGCACTATCTTCTTGAAAAAATCGAGTCCGCGACCGATACGCTGAAGGTCAGCATTCTCGACAAGAACCGGGTAGATTCCCAGATGGTCGCCGACGGCACCAGGCTATCGGAAGGTACCTTGGCCAGAGGCGGTGATTCCAACTACTCTCTTCTTCTTGAAGAGGGAGTGCGAGAGCTCTTCCCCAAGCTCAATTTCGAACTTCAGGTGCTTTCCGGCGAAATCGGCGAAGAACTGGGTCCGGAAGACAGTTCTGGCATTGAGGACGGCAGTAGCCTCGCTGAAGAGGAACTGGCGCTCGATGGAAGATTCAACCACTTGATTATGGACTCCAAACCACAGTCCGGCGCCGCTGTTGAGGAGGCCCCGAAGAGTGCCAGCAGGTCGAGTCGCCGCAGCATACAGAGCCTCTCCAAGGCTTTGGAGAACCTGACAATCTTTTTCGAGGGCCTTAAAGCCGAGGGCTACGAAAAGAGAATTCCGGCGATGCGTCGAGACCAGATAGTGACCAATATCCGGGACGCCTGTTACTACATCAAGGATATCGTCAAAAACCTCGCTCCCGAATCAAAGGACACTGCCGCGCTGCTGCGTAAAACCGATGATCTTCTGAAAAAAACCAGGGACACGATCCAGCGCACAGAGATAATCGAGGAAAAAATCAATGTCGAAGAGGAAAATATCGAGGTTCCCCTGTACGAGATCCATTCAATTCTGGTGACTATAAACGCCAGTTACATGGTCACCCTGAAAGGTCTGATCGATCTGATCGCCCAGAAGCACAAGACCACCCATGGTGGGCTGATCAAGGTTGACCAGATTGACTCCGGCAAGAAGATTCTCAATAATATCGACTCGGCCCTTAGTACCTTGATCCGCAATTCCCGCGAGATAAAGCTCGAAAGCCCCAAAATTCCGATGGGCCTGCGGGACGTGATGTCGCTCAATATAACCTCCAGTATCGGGGAAATTAACCGACTAAAGCGCAGCCAGCTCATTATCCAGGGCTGCCAGCACCCCAATGACCTGCGAATCTATCTCAACGTGATTGCTCGTCAGGTCCTGGAAAGCAAGCTGATAGTTCCTATGCAGAACATCCAGATCTCGCTGAAAAAATGCCCTACCTACATGGACGACAAGCAATACGCGATATGGAGGCACGACGGCGAAGAGAAAATGTCCTCCTCCATTTTCGGCCATATGGAGGTCCCGCAGCTTTCAATCAACAACGCGCCCAAGGTTTTGCATTCAGTTATCTCTATCGGCGATCAGCTTGCCGACCATTTTATCGCCCGGGGCCACGAATTGCGCCAGAAAATGACTTCGCAGAAACAAATCCCTCCCGCGCGCACAGATTTCGACGTTTTCGCCGACCGAATGTCCCGCAACATATCCGGTGTCCTGGGGCAGCTTCACGCCTTCTTTATCCCGGACAAGGATAACAACATAACTTTCGATCCTGAAAACTTGGAAGACATCCTCCGTGTTATCGGTACTTGCGTGGGAGAGATGATTTCTCTGTTCAAGGATTTCAACAAGAACAAGGCCGCTTTTGCAGCCGAAACAAACGCAATCCGCAGGATAGTTCCCGTGATCGAAGGCCTGCGCAACTGTGTGAACGATTACAATGCCAACTACCTTAAACAGAAAAAGATTGCGGACTTGGCGCGTAGCCAGACCAATTGCGATAAAACTCTTCTCGTTTACTGCCAAGAACTCACAAAATACGACGATCCCACCACCCAGGAATACAAGCTCCTGATCATCCGCGGCCGGGTCTATATCACCCTGGAAAATGTCGTGCAGCGGATACTTGGGCAGATGAAAAGCGAATTCAATGCCGAACGGAAAAAGCAGCGCCAGATTATGGTTAACGAAATTTTTTACATGATGAGCCACGTGAAAGTCGAGAAAAGGGATCTGCCGCTGTTCAAAAAGTTTCGCCAGAGTGCTCTTCGTGCGGCATCCTCCTGCAGCAACGAGCAGTTAAAAGGGGAGATTACCAATCTGCTTCAAAAAGGCGAGGAGATCACTGACTGGATCAAAGTTGCCGAGAGCGATTTCGACGATAAGGTCGTCAACGAGGTCTACACTCCGGGTGTTGACCTGAAGCGCCTGCGCAAGCTGGGTGAGACTATCTGATATCAACCGTTTTTCAGTGAGCAAAAAAGGCCGACGGAAGTAACGCCGGCCTTTTTATTTTCCACTGCAGAGTTGTGTCTATATCCAGCCCTTTTCCAGGTAGAACGCTTTCATGGCTTCCAGGGTCTGCGGCTTGAATTGATCCGCGCGTCCGGCGGTGCCCAGGTCGCGCATTTTCTGGGCTACCAGCTCGGCCAGAGCCGCACGCGCCGGTTTCAGGTAGTCGCGTGGGTCGAACTTCTCCGGGGTCTCGACAAAGACCTTCCGGATAGCCCCGGTTACTGCTATCCTGCCGTCCGAGTCGATATTGACTTTTCGCACACCGTAAGGGATCACGCTCTGGATTTCGGACATCGGAACACCTTTGGCGTTGGGCATGTTCCCGCCGTACCGGTTCACAATGCCGACCAGCTCCTCGGGCACGCTGGAGCTTCCGTGCATCACCATGTGAAGCTCTGGCAGCCTTTCGTGAATCTCCTCGACAATATGCAGAGCGAGCTTTGGTTCGCTCTTGAACTTGTACGCCCCGTGGCTGGTGCCAATCGCCACTGCGAGAGCATCCACCCGGGCCTTCTCCACGAACTCCACCGCCTGATCAGGGTCAGTAAGCTGCACCTTGCCGCTACCCACACCATCCTCGATACCCCCGAGAGTGCCGAGTTCGCCCTCCACGGTGATTCCCATCGGGTGGGCGTAATCTGCCACTGCGCGGGTCACCTCCACATTTTCCTCAAACGTGGTGGGAGTCTTGCTGTCCTCCTTGAGCGAACCGTCGATCATTATGCTGGTGAACCCGAGTTCGATTGCCTTCTTCACGGTCTCCAGGCTGTTGCCATGGTCAAGGTGCAGGGCGATCGGTATATCCGGGTTCTCTTCAGCAGCAGCTTCCATCAGTTTCTTGAGGTAAGTGAAATTACTATACTTCAGCGCCCCACGGCTTGCCTGTACGATCACCGCGGATCTGGTTTCCTGGGCCGCCTGCATTATTGCCTGTATCTGCTCCATATTGTTTGCGTTGTAAGCCCCAACAGCGTAATTGCCTTTGGCGGCCTCGTTTAATAACTGTCTCATCGGCACTAATGGCATTTTGATCTCCTTAGGATAAGCAAAAAGGGTTCTTAACTTCGTTATTTGGATAAGACAACCCTATTGTAGGGTCTTATAGAATTATTGAATTTTTATTCATAATAAAATCTTACAGAAAAGGCAATACTTGTCAGCTGTCTTTTTCTCTTTTCTTATCTCATTTTAACTGTCCCGGCATCTCATTCTTGAACCGTAAAACAATAACCATTCCTGTACTCAATAGGTTTACAAATTTCTCTTGCTTTGTTAAGTTACAATCCGAAAGATTTCAGTTAATTTTTAACGGTGGCTCGGCATGCATTCTGTTCTGGTAATTGAGGATAACCGCACAATGCGGGAGGGCCTGGAGATCTCTCTGAAGCAGATGGGTCTTGATGTATCCTCTTTCGAA
>JAUVUV010000087.1 GCA_030604975.1 Candidatus Glassiibacteriota bacterium
CCACCCGAACCGCCCGGACCACCCGGAACGATATAATCACAGGGGGCGAGGCATCCGCCTCGCCCCTACCCCTTTTTTAGCCTGCCTTCAAATTTCTCTTATCTTCTCCGAAAATAATGGACCAAAGGTGCGTTATTCCATGGTTTCGGTAAAAACCACTGCAGGACACGGCACGCCGTGTCCCTACATGAAACATTTTCATTGTTTCCGGGTGAGCCAGCGGCTCATGACTACTAATCTGGATTATTCAGAAAAACCCGCAGCACCCGCGTGTGCGCTCATTGACTGGATAGATATTTCAAACGCCGGGCGGACACATGGGTCCGCCCCTACAGGATTTGATCAAATTTATGAATGATGCGGGATAAATACCGCAAGAAATTACTGCTGAAAAAGTCTCCGTATTTTTCTTGATTTCATTCTTCCGGCTGGATAACTTCGACTTGAAATTGTATTAATTTTAGCAGAGTTTCGGCGTACCGTGCCATTACTTTTTCAGGAGAACAGGCATGCTCAGCTCTCAAATCACCGCGCGGCTCAAGTCCACCCACAAGTTTTTCTCCAACACCACAGCATGCCTCGCAGAGGAGGACTCCGTTTTCGCGCCCAAGGAGGGCATGCATACCGTGGCCCAGCACGTAGCCGAGGTAGCCCACACGATAGACTGGTTCGTGGAGGGAGCATTCGGCACAAAGGGTTTCGACATGGATTTCGAGGCTGGCCAGGAGAAAATCATGGGCTGTAAATCACTGACCGAGGCCCGCCGGCGGCTTAATGAGGCGGTTGACAAGGCTGTCAAGGCATTGGAGGGCAAAAGTGACAAAGAACTTCTCAAGCCCCTGCCTGCAGAGTCCCACATGGAGGGCCAGCCCACTGAGACGATTTTCTGGGCCATGACAGACCACACAGCCCATCACCGGGGCGCGCTGGCAGTCTATGCCCGCCTTCTCGGCAAGACGCCTAAAATACCCTATCTGGATGAATGATAAGCAGGGATGAATGACAACCCCCTGTCTCCCCCTTTAGTAAGGGGGATTGCAAGACAACCCCCTGTGTCCCCCTTTGCTAAGGGGGATTGCAAGACAACCCCCTGTGTCCCCTTTTGCTAAGGGGGATTGCATATAGATCCTCCGGGGCGGGTTACCCCGAAGCAAAGCTTCGAGGAATTCTTTTCAATTAAAATAAAAGCGGGTTCAACCAACACGGCTGAACCCGCTTTTACGTGTGGATGTCCTGGAAAAAATCAGGCGAAGGTGATCAGGTCGGTGATCTTTACCGGTTTCTTTCTCTCGATACTCGTATAGGCGGCGATACCGATAATCGAGCTCATGATCCCGTCTCTCATCCCTGCCCGCTGCCCCAGCTCGTCTTTGGCTCCCGGCTTGAAAAGCACATCCTTGATCAGTGTATCTGAGCCTCCATGCCCACCTCTGACCCGCCGTGATTCAAGCGGAACGACAGTGGCGTCTTCGAAATTACGCCAGAGGCGGATATTGGTTCCGGGAGCCACGTTCCAGCTTCGGCGGTCGTAGTTGTGAAGTTCGAGGCGGCCCTTGCTGCCGTGAAAGACAATATACTGCCCCTCCGTGGCCACAGTGGCATTGAGGCTGTAGGTCACCAGTGTGCCACTGTCGTATTTCACCTGCACGCTCATCGTGTCGTAGATATTGATTGCATTGCGGTACAAGCAGGCATCGCGGTAATAGCCATCCTCGGACTCGCAGTTTACATAAAGCTCCATAAAAAGTTTGTTTTTGGTGATATCCCAGTACAGATCGCATTTTTCCTTGTGCACACACAGGCGACAGTTGAGGTGGCGGAACGGCCCGTTGCGGCCGTACTTGTTCAGATCACCATAGGCCATGACCTCCACTGGTTCGGCATCCAGCCACCAGTTGAGCTGGTCAAAATGGTGCGAGGCCTTGTGACAAAGCAGCGTGCCGGAACATTGCTTGAGCCCGTGCCACCTGCGGAAATAGGAGGCTCCGTGGTCGAGGTCGAGGAATTCAGCATAGTCAGCCGAATAGATCTCGCCAATCTCGCCGGCCATCAGAAGCTCTTTAGCTTTCATCGAGCTCCGGCCGTAGCGGGCGTTGAAAGTGACATTGAGCCTTCGTCCCGTTCTTTTGCACGTGTCGATAATCGACTGGGCCTGTTCAGCATGGGTGCAGAGCGGTTTCTCGCTGATCGCATCGCAGCCCAGTTCCATTGCCCGGGTCACGTATTTTGCATGATAGGCGTCCACCGTGGTAATGATAACAGTATCGGGGCGTGTGGAGCGAATCATCTCATCGAAATCGGTAAAAGTGGGAATTTGGCTGCCGATCTTCCTGCGGGCATAATCCACCCGCTTGGAATTGATATCACAAAGGCCGACCATCTCCAGATAATCCCCGTAATCTCTGACCAGTGATTCGCCCCACGTGCTGCTACCGCGGCTCCCTGTACCTACCAGGGCAACACGGATCTTTTTTACCTCAGGAGGTACCGCAGCAGAGAGCGGCCCGGCCACTGTAAACGCGCCCAGAGCTGCGGCTGAAACAGAGGATTTCCTGATAAACTCTCTCCGGGACATATTTCCAGTATGTTTTTTCATGTTTCACTCCAGGATAAAGGTTTTATCCGGATGGCACTGGACCGGATCAGATCTTTGCACGAAATGTGATCCCAAATATAGATAAATAAATAAACGATATCAATTTTTTAAATTCCCTGCCTCAGCTTTTGCCATTTCAAGCCTTCTACCCGGAAGAATCCGTTATTTCCTCCCGTACGGCGGCTGCTCCCGCGGTAAGCCGCGGAGTATCATGTTGATGAATTTGATCGGGAAATCCCCCTGCATCCCCCTTTAATAAAGGGGGATTAAATAATGATTCCCTTTAGAAAGGAAAACTACCTGCCGATCCTCCGGGGAATTTTTTTCGATTTAAAAAGAAAAACCCCCGACAGATTTCGGAGGTTTAAAAGGAAGTTATTGAGGGCAAAAATAGAAATCAGCGGCTGTTAGCAAAAAGCAGCCTGCCTTTCATCCCTTTTTTGACTTCCTCGATTTCCCTGCCGAACAGCAGGGCGAGGAATGTGGGCGCCACGTCACTCAGAGTCCCGCCATCCCGCAGCTTTGTTGTCTTAGGGCCGATAATGAAAAGCGGTACCGTGTTTGCGGTGTGGAAGGTGGTCGGTTCACCGTTTTCTGTGATCATCTCCTCGAGATTGCCGTGGTCTGCGGTGATCATTACAAAGCCACCATTCTCCCGCACAGCGGTGACTATCCGGTCGAGTGCCTTATCCGCAGCCATCATGGCCAGGATGCCCGCACTCACATCGCCGGTATGACCCACCATGTCCGGGTTGCAGAGATTGATCAGCAGAACGGTTTTGGAGTCGCTTTCATTAATAATATCCACGACTTTATCGGTCAAATCCTCGATTTCTATTTTCGGATATTTCTGGTAAGGCTCGAACTTGTATCCTTTTTCGCCCTTATGCTGGTCGTATTCCTTGAGATAACGGCGAGCCTCTGGAGGCAGGGGGAGGGTAACTCTCTGCTCCCCGTCCAGGGGATCGCCGACCTTGTTGCCAGACAGCAGGGTCAGGGCCTTTGCCTTGTCAATTCCGCTCACCCGCCACTGGTTGTAGCCATGGTTGGAAAGCACTTTCCCGAGGCTGATATCCTGGACCGGCTCGCGGAAAGCAACCGGACAGTTCATACCCCGGTAGTATTCCACCAGCCCGATGATATGAAGGGTGTCGTAGTGCAGGTCAGGGCGGTTTTTCCAGCGCTGAAAACGTTTCAGGCCCCTGTAGGTATCGTCAGGGGAATTTTGCAGCCTTTCGGTGAGGTCGATTACCGGTTCCACCAGCATGCGCATCAGGAATTCCCCCCTGTCTTTCCGGAAATTCCAGTGGATCAGCACATCGTGGTTATCCACTCCATGGTAGTCGCCGAGCACGGTGGGGGTGACATATTGGTCTGTCAGGCTCTTGTCGTAAGCTGCTTTGAGTGCTTCCTCGGCGTCATCCATCCTCGGGCCCTGGCCCTCGATAATCGCGCGGAAAGTAGCCTCGGTCTTGTACCAGCTCTCAGTGCTGCGGTTCATCGTAATATCGCGGCCGCCTATCGTGGCTATCTTGAAATCGACTTTTTGTTGGTCGATAATCTCGCTGGCTTTGGCCTCCAAATCTTCGAGAAAGCGCGGTGCGCTGAACGGCGGAGTTCCCCGGCCGTCGGAGAAGTAATGGATCACGATTTTTTTTGCGCCGCGCTGGACAATCCGGCGCAGGATCGCATAAAGATAGAGAATATGGCTGTGTTCCTGGTTGTTTGAAACCAGACCAATCAGGTGGATCGAGCTGTTATGAGCCACGGCATAGTCGATAGCCTCATCGATCACGGGGTTGATCATCACCCCGTCATTGATCGCGCTGTTCATCTGGTGCATCGGATGAATATAGTCCACGCCGCTGAGCACCTCGTGCCCTACGGCAGTCGAGCCTTTGGCCCCCTCGGGCATGCCCACTTTCGGCCCTACGGCGACAAGTTCGGTGTAGCTGGTTTCGGCAAAAAACCTGCTCGGACCCGAATAACCTGGAACACCGCCCTGGCTGGAACGCAGATCATCGAGAAACGGGGTTCTGGCCAGGGCCACACAGTTATATGCCTCTTCTTCTCTGATCCCGCAGCCGTCGAGAATAATCAGAGCGCTGGGGCCGTTAAAAGAGGGTAACTTGGCGCCGCGTGCGGGGGGACTCATAACCTGTCTTCCTTCTTGGGCAATTTGTACTCGGAAAAGTCGAGATTAACAAGCTCTCCCATTCTTTTGGTGAGAAACTGAATTATCTTGCTCACGGTATCATCGAAATCCACATTGTCCACAAGGAAAATGTTATTTTCCTCTGCCTTTGTGATCAGTGCATCCTGGATCTTGCGGATGCTCTCGAAATTCTCGAGGTATTTCTGCGAGGAGCGTTCCGTGGTCTCCTGGCCGCGGTTGATAAAACGGTTGCGGTGTAATTCCTCCTGGCAGGTACAGATCAGGATCGGAATTATGATCGCTTCTGAGGAAAACTCCGACGGCACTCTCTCCGGCAGCAGATGCACTCCCTCGATAATCATTGATAGGTTTTCGGTGATCGCCCGGCGCATGATTGCATGCACTCCGACATTGACCCGCTGGGTCTGCTCCTGGAAAGCGGTGAGAACAGGGTCAACCCTATCGCTGAAAGGCCTGACCAGTGTCTTCCATACTGCAAAGGAGGATTCGTGGACAGACGGCATCAGCTGCCGGGAAAACATCCCGCGCATGATCTCGCGGATCGTGTCCGTGCCGATCACTCTTGTGATCCCGAGACGGTGGGCTATTTCTACGCTCAACGAGGATTTGCCCGTGCCGGTGGCACCGCAGAAAAGCAGAATCAGCGGTTGGTCCGGACCCTTGAGAGTCCGCCAGATCAGGTAGTGCCTGGTGTACTGCTTGCCGAATTTCGTGTGCAGCATCTGGTAGGTCAGCCGCCGCAACTGATCCCGGCTGATATTTTTAACTCCCCTTTCACTCAAATCGGCGGCCATTTTTTCGGCGACATCGTGGGCAATATCAGGGCTAAGGCCCGCAGCCAGAAGGCTCTGCGCGAGGATACCCCGGGAAAACGGTTCCTGTTCGCCAGCGTCGCCGACATAGATTGCCTCGCCATGGAGTTTCCATTTTTCATAATTGGCCGCCGCCTCCTTGCCGTAACGCTCCTTTATTAAGCACATAGTACGCTTTTTAAGCTTACTGCGGTGTATTTCTTTGAGCCCCTCGGCGAGAAGGGTCTCCAGGAGCGTGCTCGCGATCTCGTAAGCCTCCTCAGAGGGGATTCCAGCGCGCATCAGCGAGCGGGCCATCAATCCCCTGGAATATGGAAAGCGGAAATCATCGGAGAGCACAACAAAATTTTTGTCCAGGCGATCCGGCATTGCACTCACTTTTTCACTTTCAGTTCACCCAGGTCGGAAACCAGCCTGCAGGCATCCAGGCTGGAAATAATCCCCACTGGCTTGCCATCCCTGACTACCGGGACGCGATGGATCTTGCGTTCGACCAACGTGTGGAACACCTCGCGTACATCATCTTCCTCCGAGACCGTTATCACCTTGCTGGTCATTATTCCATCAACCCAGTTGTACTTACCCTTGTTCTCCTGCTGTTCGTCGATACTGATATGCACGCGGATCAGGTGGTCGATTGCCTGGATGACATCCGTGGAAGAGACGATCCCGATCAGCTTGCCGTCGTCATCGACAACAGGGGCACCAGTGATCGAGTGCTCACCCAAAAGCTTAACCAGTTTGCGGATCGAGATATTCTTTTTCACCGAAAGCACGTTTTTTGTCATTAGCTCTTTGACTTTCATGGAAACTCCCGGCTGAGGACTACAATCGATTTAACAAACTGTTCAGATTTGTTTCGGGAATTGAGAAATGTTTCGGGTGTAAAGGGAAATTATCAGGTAAAAGGTGCTGCTCCATGTTCGATGAAACGCAGGCAAGACAAGGAATCACGGGCTATTTACAAACATTCTTGTTTTATTGTAGCCCCAGCCGCATATTTTGTCAAGTAAAGGGGGGACAAAGTACAACCAGCAGCTCTCATTTATCTTGCCCCCAAGCGCAATAGAAAAGAAAAAGGGCGAGCAAGAAAGCCCGCCCAGTTTAATTAATTATTTTCATGAACTGCTGGATTATCGATGTTCTGCCTCGCGCCAGTTGCGCAGCTCTTCCCTGCTCATCGCTCTGAACCTGGCGTATTCCAGACCGAATTTTTTACCGTTGAATCCGTCGGCTTCTGTCAATTCCGCGAGGTAAACTTTTCTTCCCAGGATACGGCTTTTCTGCGCGGCGATCAAAATCCGGCAAGCTTCAACCTGCTCGCTAATCGGCCTGTCCGCCTTGCGGGTGGCGATACTTTCGGCTATTCCGGCAAGGATTTTCGAATATGTCTCTCCCCCGCCGGGAGCGAGGTTTTCGATACTCCTGTCTGTGAGAAGAGCCACTTCGTTCTGGTTGCGGGCCCATCCGAGCATCAGTATCACCGGCGGCCTGTCGTCGTAATGGACATGAATGATATGCTGCTTGCGGAAAAAATCAAGATAGTTCACACTCACAGCGCCCAGGCCCATCAACTCCTGCATGATCTCAGTTCCGTGGATACCGTAATAGATTAGGTCGAGCATGTCATCCCGGCCGTGGGAGTTAATCTTGCCGTACACGGTGAGGGCCACTTTGTCGGCCCGTTTCTGGAATTCTTGCTTGAACTGGACCAGGTTATCCTGATAACGGTAGGTGCTGCCGCCGAAAACCGGGGTTTTATACCTGGTGACTAGTTCCATCAGCCTGCGTGCGTCCGATTCCCGCCCGATCACCGGCTTGTCGATAAAGACCGGCTTACCGGCCTTGATAAACGGCTCTGCATCGCTGACATGGTTCTCCCAGTTCACCCCGATCGAGAGGGCGACATCTACCACGGGCACCATCTCCTGCAGTGTCCTACAGACATGCTTGACTTTGTGCTCGGAGACGAACTTGTCCGTGCGCTGGCTTGTGTAAACCAGGCCGCTGTTGATTACCGCGGTCAACTCGGCTCCCTCCAATTCTCCGATAGCCCGGGCCAGGCTGTCGGCGTGGCTGGTGTCGAGCTCTATCATCCCGATCCGAAGAGGCCTGCCTCCGGGGCCACTAATTTTGGGCCTTTCCTCGGTTGCGGCTTTCGCCCGGCCGGGAACGGATGCACCGATTGCTGCGCCGGAGAGCGCAGCAGCCAGGTTGCGGCTGAAAAAATTTCTCCTGTTCATGGCGTTTGCTCCATTGATCAGGTTCAAGAGAATTAAGTCAATAATAAACTACGCGGCGGAGTATCTCGATGATGACTTTGATCGATCTTATCCCCTCCCCTAGGGCGAACACATCTAGACAACCCTCTGTCTCCCCCTTTTTTAAGGGGGAC
>JAUVUV010000240.1 GCA_030604975.1 Candidatus Glassiibacteriota bacterium
CTAATTTCTCTTTCCTCCTGCTCTAGCCGGCAGGTTTATCCCTCTCCAGGCTCAGGTAAAGCTCGAAACATTCCTCAGCCAATTCGTCGATCTCCACAAGCTGGTAACCGGCCAGAGTGGTTTCAAGCTTGTTATCCAGAGGCGCGATCCATTTTTCGGGCAATTCCTGCGCCCCTTTCATCATCCCCACCACAGAGCCCACAGTGGCCCCGTTGCAGTCAGTGTCGAAACAGCCCTGCACGGCGCGGCAGATTGATTTTTCAAAATCCCCCTCGCCCCAGAGCAGACCGAGAGCCACGAGCTGGGCGTTGCTGATCGTGTGGCACCAGTGGTGGCCGAAATGTTCATCCCAACTGGCGTGAATTCGCGCGATCACTTTCTCGTAGCTCAGGCCCTCGTCGTACCAGCCGATCACTTTGTGGATATGCTCGGTAAGCCGGCAGCGGGCTGGTATCTGGGCCAGACCGGACATGACCACCTCCCTGGCCGTTGAGAGAAACGGCGCGCTGGCCAGCATCGCGGCCACCCACATGCTGCCGTATATTCCATTTTTAACATGGCTCACCGAGGCGTCCCGCCAGGCGTATTCAGCGGCCAGTTCCGGCGCGCCGAGCGCCAGGTAACCGTAAGCGTCCGCTCTGATCTGCGCCCCGATCCACTCCCGATAAACGTTGCGGTGCTCAGCCGACTCAGGAGGCGCGATCCCGTTGAGGAAATTCCGGTATGCAGTGCGTTCAGCGGTCCAGGTAGAAAGTACCGGGATGTTTTCGAGCCAGAAAAGAGAGACATCGCCCGGTGTGAAATCCATTCCGCAGCTTTTCAGGATCAGCATACCGGCTACCGTGTAGTTGATATCGTCATCCCAGATCATGTGCTTCACCTGGTCGATAAAGCCGGTTCTTTCATGGATTCGATATTTCTCGGCAATATGACGCGGCACATCCGAGCTGAAATACTCAGCCAGGGGATAGCGGCCCAGATCTTTGAGATAGCCCCACATGCGTCTGGAGTCCCAGCCCTCTACAGGCTTGCCGAGAAGACAGCCCGCGATACGT
Source organism: Candidatus Glassiibacteriota bacterium (assembly GCA_030604975.1). Lineage (GTDB taxonomy): Bacteria > Gemmatimonadota > Glassbacteria > GWA2-58-10 > GWA2-58-10 > JAUVUV01. The sequence goes on from JAUVUV010000240.1 coordinate 1,056, forward strand.
CCGAGCCAGGCGCCGTAAACCCGGTCGCGAAGATGCTGCTCATTGAAAGTAAAATCAATCGCAGGCAAAGCTTGAGGTCTGGCCTCGCGGATGCCCTCGAGGTCGGAGGGCTCATAATAAGGGTAATCATCTTTCAAAGGCAGTTGGATCGTTTTGTCCAGTAAGGCGCCAACCTCCTCCTGCTTGTTTTCCAGCTCACGGTCATCCAGGGCCAGAAGGCGTTCGAATTCCTTCTCCACCGGCCCGGTATCCCTGCCTTCATCAACAAGCTGCTGCCTTTCGAATTTCAACTCTCTTCTGTTGAGTGTTAAATGTTCGATTTTCATTTCTTTACTTTCCATCTGGTCAGGATTTTTTATTCAACATCCCAGAATAGCGGGGCGAATTGTACCTTTTCTCCTGCATCAATCCTTACCGGCCCCGGGGGAAGCTGGGCCAGGGCGTTTGCGCGGGAAAAAGAACTCAACATATAGGAGCTCTGCCCGCCCGCCCGCTCGAGCAGATAGCCTCCATGGGCATCCTTGCGTGCCACTACCCGCAGAAAATTGGTGCGGTCTGTTCTGTTCTCCATTGCTTCTGCAATAACGCCATTCAGCCACTCAGGGCCTGGAGAGGAGTAGCCCATGATCCTGCGTGCTGCGGGCAGTACGTAGAGCTGAAGGCAGGCCAGGGCGGCTGCCGGGTTGCCCGGCAGCCCGAAAAGGAGAGTATCCCCTTTCTTCCCGAAATAAAGCGGCTTGCCGGGTTTCTGTGACACTTTCCAGAAGATCTTTTCTACACCCGCACGTTCGGCTACATCCCTGACAAAATCATATTCGCCCATCGAGACACCACCCACAGAGACAACGATATCCGACTCGGCCAAGGCCAGGCTGAGAGCATCATGGAGCAGACCACGATCATCCTTGCATCTCCGGCTGCTGATTCTGTCAAAACCCGCCCATCGAAGGGCAGAGGCAAGCATGGGAGTGACCGAATCGTAAATCTCGCCGTAGCCCCTGGGCTCGCCAGGCGCGATCAGTTCATCACCTGTGGTGAGAATGAAAACCGAGGGAGCAGGATAGACCGCGATCGAGGAAACCCCGAAAGTCGCAATAAGGCCGATAGCAGCCGGGTTAAGTGCCTTTCCGGCCGGCCAGAGGATATCGCCTCGCGCTATCTCCTCCCCTTCGCGGTTGATAAAATTTCCTTTCGCTACCGGGCCGTAAAAAATGACCGAATCAGCCTTTTCGTCCACATCTTCCTGTTGAACTACCGCATCAGAGCCCTCAGGTATAGGGCCGCCGGTCATGATACGTATGGCCTGCCCCCGGGGCAGCACCGGGCGCTTTCCCGTAGCAGCCCGGATTTCTCCGGCAAGAGGCAAAGTGACGGGGTTATCCGTAGAGGCCCCATCGAGATCCTCGCTATGGACCGCGTAGCCGTCCATGGACGAATACGAGAAATACGGGTAAGCCTGCTCTGCGATTACATCTTCTGCCGTAACCAGAAAACATGCCTCCTCCAGCGGCCTCTCGACCGCCCGGCCTTTTCGGGCTGCCTCGAGTACAAGTTCAATTGCCTTTGAGGGTGTCAGCATAGTCAGTCCGGAGCAACTATGTAATGGTTTTGTTATCAGCCCGGGTTTTTACCGGTCAGTTCCTGGTAGTCCTCCGGGGCATCGATATCCTGAATCACGCCCGGTTCATCAGTTTCGACCTCCAGCACCTTTTCCGGGAACTTATGGACAACGTAGCGGGCGCCGACATCCAGGGGAGCGGAAAGAAATTCTCCGAACAAGGAGCCTGCAAAAAGAACCGGGTGGCCCCTTCGCCCTCCCCGGGTCGGGATAATGATTTCAGCCTTCGAGGAGCGGAAATTGCCGATAATAAGCTCGATCAGGGAAACAGAAATGTTAGGGTGATCCACCGGGCAGAGGATCACTGCCTCCGGAGCCGTCTTTTGCAGCGCAAGCAGCCCGGCCCGGAACGAGGAGAGCATTCCTTTCTCGTAATCCGGGTTAATCACAATGTCAGTCTCAGGGATATTGCTCCCGGCTTTTATCTCCTCGGCCTGTGAGCCGAGCACCACGCGCACCTCGCCCGCAGAAGAGCTTTTCAGAATGTCGTAGAGATGCTGAAGGAAAGTGCTGGTGCCAAAGGGCAGAAGCGCTTTCGGCCGGCCCATGCGCTCGGATTTGCCTGCGGCGAGAATAATTGCTGCGATCATACAGGATTTCCTCCCCAAAAAGAGGTCAGACTGACTAGAGCACAAGAGGTTAAATTTTCTGTTTCCTTATCTCCGGTTTCCTCTTGCGGCGGGTCTTGATTATCTCTGCCATGATACTCACCGCAATCTCTCCCGGGGTTTCGGCGCGGATACCCAGGCCTACCGGAGCATGTACGCGTTCGAGCAGAGCCCGCTCCACGCCGTTTTTCTCCAGTTGCTCCCAGACAAGTTTGATCTTGCGCCTGCTGCCGATCATCCCGATATAGGCGCACCCGTACCGGACAGCCTGCTCGATCACCTGGCGGTCCGTGGCGTGGCATCGTGTAACGGACACGAGGAAGTGCCTGGTGCCGACTTGCAGAGAATCAAATACACTGGTGTAATCGCTGTGGATTGTCCGCTCGGCCTCAGGGAAACGCTCAGGATCAGCGAATTCAGCCCTGTCATCCACCACCACTACCCTGAAACCACAAATCGCGCCGAGCTGACACAATGGCCTGCCGATATGTCCCCCGCCGAAAACGACCAGGGTGGGCGCAGGATGAATGAATTCAACCAGGAACCCCTCGAGCTCCGGGCAATCTTCCGGCCTGTTTTCAAGTTCCAGATATAAAGGGTCATCCTGCTCGAGCAGTCCGGAAACCGTTTCCCTCACTCGTTCGTTCCATTCCGGCCTGGCAAGCCCGCCGGCCAGGAGTCCCCGTTCGTTAAAAAGCAGCCTGTGCCCGGCAGGAGGCTTGTCCCTGTAAGAGGATTCCACAGCAGTGACCAGAACCACAGAGTGCGAACAATGGATTTCCTGCAGAACTTTTGAGAAAAACTCTTTCTCCCCTTCGGTTGGAAAAATTACCTCGATAAAAAGACTGATCCTGCCGCCGCAGATCTGAAGCGAGTCTTGGAAAGCTTGTGCCCTGAAATCGAAATTTATTACAGCAGGACGCTCTGCACTGATTGCCCGTTGGGCTTCTCCTTTCACCTCGGCTTCCAGTGCTCCTCCGCCGACAGTTCCCACTATTGTTCCGTCCTCTTTAACCAGCAGTTTGGCATTGGCCGGTGCAGGAACCGAGCCCGAGCGGCCGATCACTGAGCAGAGGGCACACTTTTCGCCGTTTTCAAGCAGGCGCAGAAGTTGTTCTAGAAATTTTTCCATACACGCAGTTTTTTACTGGAAATCAGTATGTCCGGTTAAATAACAGGCAGAAAGAAAAAGAGTATTTTCTAATGTTACTTTTATATTAAAATATACACTTTAACCTGTTGCTATAAAGATAGTTAGCTGTATTTTTGTAAAGATATTTTTATACTTCTTTTGGTGGCAAAAGAAGC
>JAUVUV010000530.1 GCA_030604975.1 Candidatus Glassiibacteriota bacterium
GCAAAGTCCAACAGAACCCGGGCGTAGGTTCTTACATCCGCGTCATTGCGGTCGAACGCCCCTTTATCGACAAATATCCTGCTGAACGAGCCGAGGTCAACAGCCGTATAAAGGTTCGGGATCTGGTGAAAGAAAAATCCGGCGCGGTTGAGAGAGATGCCGAGAGTGCTTTCTCCAGGCCGAAGGATTCCGATAACTGCCACATCCGGCGGGGCGAGCCTCCAGAGAGCCTCCTCAGCCATGAGAAACGGACCGAGGCCGTGGTAGTCATTGTCGCGGCGGTGGGCCTGGAGCCAGCGGGCCAGATTAATTCTCACCATTGTCCCCTGGCAGCAGTCCGAGAGGTAGGGATAGTTGAACGCTCCGAGCTTTATCCGCTGCTGAAGGCCATTATAGCCTCTGCGCGCAGCGCTGGTGAACGGTTCCGGAGGCAGCACCCCCAGCTCCACCAGTCTGCACAGTGAATAGACAAACATGCTGGTGGAGGTTGTTTCGAGCCACATCCCGGGATAATCGAGCTTGTCGGTAATCAGGGCCCAGAGACCGGTATCCGTGTCCTGTGCGTGCACCAGGCCGGTGAAAAAGGTGCGGATTATTTTAACGAGTTTTTTCCTTTTGGGGTGATCTTCCGGCAGCCTGGCTATCAGCTCGGTAAAAGCAAGCGACATCCAGCCGTTGGCGCGTCCCCATTTGCTGTCGTTGAGCCCGCTGGGCCGGGAAGGAGAGGTGAAATATTCCTTGCGGTCAAGGTCAATCGCCATGTAAAACAGGCTGTCTGCCGGATCCATGAAAGTCTCGGCAAAATGGATCATTTGCCCGGCGGCCTCATCAAGGAGCGCCGTATTGCCGGTTTCCTCCCAGATCAGAGCGCGCATGTGCGCTTTGAAATAGGTGAAATCCACTATCGCCTTTCTGCCGTGCCAGGGCCAGGGGCACCAGAGCGAGCCGGTGGGGTGGGCGCTGTCCACTTTCAGGCTCTGGTCCCAGACCTCACGGCACATATCCAGGTAAACCTCCTTGCCGGTGATTTTGTAAAGTCTGTAAGCCGAGGCCATCAGCGAATAGATATCCACGAAATTGGCGCTCGGCTGCATCTCCCCCTTGAAAGGCCGGGAATCCCATCTGCTGATCAGGCGTTTGTCGAAAAATGAGATGATATAGTTCAGAATCTCAGGGTTTCTGGTTCGTTCATATACATCGAGCATGCCGCTCAACAGCAGTGCTGTGCGGTAGTTCATCCCCACGTTGCCCGGCTCGGGGTAGTAGCGGTGCATCTGCATTTCGACCAGGTAATCGGCCCAGCGCATGGGTTTTGCCGGGTCGATCTGTACCCTGCAGACTGCCCGGTTCACTGCGCCATTGGCGCCAGTCACAGTGACAGTGGCCCAGTAGATACCCTCACGCTCGTATTTATGCTCTGGAGCAGGCTCATTGCTTTGCGCTCCGTCCCCGAAATCCCAGCTATAGGAAAAAGGGCCTTTACTGATACCGTCAACACGGCTCCTGAACCGAACCGGCTGGCCCGGAGGCCCTCTTTTTGGCGAGGCTTGGGCAATGACAAACGGCAAACATTTCCCAATAGCCCTGCTTTTCATATACTCGACCACGTTTTCGAAAAGCAGCACTCCCTGTTCCAGGGGATGGGGCACGATAGAGGCTTTCCCGGCGTGGTAAAGATCGATCAGCGGCTGACAGACCAGGATATGCCCGCTGCCGTAATCCACCTCGAAA
>JAUVUV010000472.1 GCA_030604975.1 Candidatus Glassiibacteriota bacterium
TCCTTGTAGAAACCTGGGATTGTCTGCCGGATAATCAGAGCCGCGACGGTACCCGCCGTGAGATCGAGCAGAGTGACAGAGTGAATCCCGGCACAGGGCCCATTTTTGTAGAGGGAATCAAGCCTGGTGATGTTCTGGCGATTGATTTGTTGGAAATCCGGGTGGATAACTGGGGGTACTCCAAAGGGAGGATATTTGAACTGGCTGACGGTTATGCGCTTTTCGATGAAAAGCTGAAACTGCCCCTTTTGCCAATGATCGGAATGATCGGTATCGCTCCGGCAAAAGGAGAGATGAACACTGTCGCACCGGTGGATACCGGCGGCAATATGGACTGTAAAGAGGTTCGAGCGGGGTCTGCACTGGTTTTTAACGTTCAAGTAGAGGGCGCCCTGGTTGGCCTGGGAGATGTACACGCTCTTCAAGGGGATGGCGAAATCCGCGGCGAGGGGATCGAAACCAAAGCCGAGGTGCTGCTCCGCTTCCGCAAAGTGCCTAACAAACTCTCCGACCGTCCGGTTATCCTGCGTCCCGAGTGGGTGGCTACTATGGGCTCAGGCAAGGACCTGGATGAGGCTGCGTGGCAGGCAACTGAGGATATGGTGGCCCTCGTTGCCAAGTTCACAGGCAGGGATGATGAATCCTCCCGCCAACTGGTTAATCTTGTCGGAAATCTCAGAATCAACCAGATAGTAGACCCGAGAAAAGGAGTCCGGATGGAAATTCCCTCCTGGGCTTTGGGGATATGAGCCGGGACCTGATTATGCAAAGATTGGAAGAGACATAATTTATACATAGCGTCATAAATTATGGCGCATAACTGCAATTTCAGAATTGATCGGAAAGAATTTCTCGAAGCTTTGTTTCGAGGTAATCAGCCCCAAGGGAACAGTAGATAATCCCCCTTAACAAAGGGGAATCATTATTTAGTCCCCCTTAAAAAAGGGGGAGACAGGGGGTTGTCTAGATGTGTTCGCCGTCGGGGAGGGGAAAAGATCAATCAAATTCATCATTGTGATACTTCGCAGCTTGCTGCGGGGTAGTTCATTTTTAAATAATTCTCAGTGGCGGCCGGTGACTTTTCTTGCCAACTCAACTGAGCTTTTAACTCTTTCCCGCTCAAAAGCTTAGTCCGGATAATCGATGTTTGAATCAACATTAAACAACGATTAATTTCTCTCAAATTTTCCCAACCAGGAGCTTATCTTCCAGGCCAATCTGGTTTTCAGGCTGGACAGAATGCACGGTCCATATTCCGGAAATCACGCTACCGGTTTCAAGACATAAAGACTAATTACTCTGGAATTGGAACGATTTGATATCTGAAGAAGGCCTGGCGAAACTAATTCAATGAATTGTTCAAGTCCTTTGAGACTTTAAAAACCGCCTTTTTCCGGGCAGGCACTAAAACTTCTTCGTTTGTCTTCGGATTACGTGCCTTGCGAGCTTTATGGTTTTTTACCCTGAAGGTGCCGAAACCACGAACCTCGAGGTGTTTGTCTTCTATAAGGCAATTTTTTATCTCCTCCAGGCACTGCTCAACCACAATCTTTACATCTTTTACTGTGAAACCTGTTTTTTCAGCAATCAGTTCGACTATATCGGCCTTTGTCATTGATAAAGATCCTCCCGGAAGATTAGAAGTTAACACCTGAATGGGAAATGAGATCGATCGCCAAGTTTTTTTCACTTCTATTTTTGGGAGTATAACTAACACACGAGGATTGGTCAAGCTATTAAACGGCTGCTTTAGGAGGCAATCTTAACATTTTGCTGATATATTCAGAAAACCGGTCAGTATTAATTCTCGGTTCTATTTGTCTGAAAGGGCATGAAGTCATTCAAACGGCTTCAAAAGCCAAAACTACAGTGGCCAGTAGATATTCAAGCAGCCTAACCCGTCCCTATACCAAGAAAGCTTCCCAGCTGGAAGACAACCAAGGTGACCAGATAGGCCATCACAGTGAGCCCTCCCCACTGCAGAAAGGCCCAGCCCCACGAGCCGGACTCCTTGCGGATGACTGCCAGAGTGGCCACACAGGGGGTGCTGATAAGCAGGAAAAGCAGGATGCAGACCGCAACAAGCGGTGAATAGTCACTGCGTACCTTTTCCCTCAGCGAATGCTTGCCCTGTTCACTTTCCTCCACAGCATAGATAATTCCCATCTGGGCAATGAATAACTCTTTAGCGGCTAATGCACCGATCAGTGAGGTTGAAATCTTCCAGTCGAAACCCAGGGGCTTAAGCACGCTTCCAAGCGCTCGTCCTATCCTTCCGGCTATCGAGTAGGAAAGCTGCTCGTTGTGTTTGAGCCTTTCAATTTGTGCCAGGCGCGCTTCTAAAGGGTACTTCACCTCTTCCAGGTAATAAGAGGCGGCCGAAAAAAGGTCTTCAGCTGTCGCGTCCGCTCCGGTTCTCCCGGTAGTGTTGCCAGAGCCGCCGGCAACCTTTACCTGGCCTTGCTTCTCAAGTTCATCCACCACCCGTAATAATTCAGAGATCAGGGCTGTCTCCTGCCCAAAGTGAGTTTCATCAGCCGAACTCAAGGAGGCTGGATCATCCCTCCTCTCTACCAGGTAAACACTTAACATTTCTATTCCCGTGGGGGAAAGACCCAGGCGCGCGCCAAGCGTGTCAA
>JAUVUV010000155.1 GCA_030604975.1 Candidatus Glassiibacteriota bacterium
AGCGGAAGGCTGTGGATCGCCTCCTGAACAGTGCGGCAAACAGCGGCCCGCTCAGCATCCGGCACGCTTTGACCCGTAAACCGTAAGAATGATTCCCTGTCGTCGAGAGCCTCCAGCCTTTTCCTTTTCGCTTTCTTGATAAAATTTGCCGTTTCGTTGCGCAGGATGGAAAAGAACCAGGAGGGGAATTTCTCTCCCGAGCCAAGACTTTTTATCCCACGGTAGGCCTTGACAAAGGCGTTCTGCGAGATATCAAGCGCGTCCTCGCGGTTGCCCACCAATCCGAGCGTAAAAAAGTAGGCTTTTTTCATGTACTGCCTGACCAGTTGCTCGAACGCCTGGATTTCACCCTGCCGGGCGGCATCCGCTAGAATACTGGTTGACTGGTTCATCGACTCCACAGTGTTTTTCAAATTGATCTTCTCGGGTGAAATTTGGTGTTTCGCGGTTGAATCTCACCATATAGACAACACCGGACTGGATTTTCTTCCAATTTTTATTGGATTATCTTTCCGATCCGGCCAAAACGCGGCAGCCGGTGCCTGCTGTCCCAACTGAAATAGAGCACTGCCGGCCGGCCCCCAGGCCCCGGGGAAACCTGACATCTTACTAATTTATGAATAATCCAGGCTGGTTTGCCGGATTGATCCCTGAAGTGAATATCTTTTGTTCGTGTATCTTATAAAGCTTCAGGAAGAGTCTTCTTGTGCAGTTTCCAGATGACCAATATGAGGATTCCTATAAAAAGTGTAAACGGGCTGGGAATCAGGGCCAGGAACGAAAAGATCAACAGAACCGTATTTGTCTGGGTGCGCAGCATCTGCAGGATCGTCCTTACCAGCAGAGAATAATAGAGCACCAGCAGACCTAAAAGTACAACTACTCCGATCACAAGCAGTGTTAGAGAATTCCACAGCATGGCACACCTCCCGAATAATTTTTAAGGGTCTTGACTATTTAAGGGGAATATTTACACCTGACTAAAAATGCGATTAAAGTTCTCGTCAGTAATCCTGGAAAGCTCCTCCAGCTCGATTCCCCGTATCGCGGCTACTGCCTCAGCCGTGTAAACAAGCAGGGAGGGATCATTGCGCCGGCCGCGCCTGGGGTGGGGGGCAAGATAGGGCGAGTCTGTCTCCAGAAGAAGCCTTTCAGCCGGTATTGCGCGGATCAGCTCCTGTCCGCCGAATTTCTTGAACGTGACCATGCCGCCCACGCTGAAATAGCAGTCCAGTTCTATCAGCTCGGCCAGTTCCCGGGCGTTGCCGCTGAAACAGTGCACGTGCCAGGGGACGTGGTCAGGCTGATAGCCGGCTTGTAGAGTTTCCACCAATTCACTGTAAGCATCCCGGCAGTGGATCACCACAGGGAGCTGCACGCGCTCGGCAAGCTCCAGGTGCGCCTCGAACGCCTCTTTCTGCTTTTCGACCGGTGAGTGAACGTAGTAGCTGTCCAGCCCTGTTTCGCCGATAGCCACCACCTTGGGCTCTGCACACAGCGAGTCCAGGAAATCGATTGTCCGCGGGCTGAAATCACTGGCGTCGTGGGGGTGAAGGCCCACCGTGGCGGCAAGCGCGGAGTGTTGCACCGCCTGCTCCAGCGCCTTCACGCTGGAGCGCTCGTCAAAACCCACATTGACAATCCGCACGATTCCTGCCTTTTCGCAGGCCGCGAGAACACCCTCCAGGTCCTCGGCGAATGCTTCGTCATTCAAATGGGCGTGGGAGTCGCAAAAGGTGAGGCTCATATTATCGAGTTTTCCTCACTAAATCTGTAGGGGCCGTACGCGAACGGCCCCTATAAGATAACAACTGGGAGCTTTCCATTATGAAAAGTTACTTCACCAGCGCCGATATCTTTTTGAATTCCTTTGTGCCTGCTTTCTCGAGAAGTTCGAAAAGGGCGGATTCGGTGCTGGTGATCACTGCTCCAGCTTCTCGCATTCTCTCCAGAGCGATCCGCTTGTTCTCAGGAGTTCGGCTTGAGACCGCATCTGCGGCCACATGCACCCTGAACCCGCGGCCGAGAGCGTCGAGCACTGTCTGAAGCACACAGACATGGGACTCGGTGCCGCAGACAAGAATTGTATCGCGCGAGGTCTCCCTGATCATATCAGCAATTGATTGATCACGCATGCAGGAAAATGTGATTTTCTCAAGCTTCCGAACCTGTTCTAGAACTTCGGACAGGGGGGCAACAGTCGGCCCGAGGCCTTTGGGATACTGCTCGCTGACAATAATCGGCAGCCCGAGTATGTCAGCCCCGCTCACCAGGCGACGGATGTTCTGCAAGAGCCGCTCGTTTTCGTGGATCACTGGAAGAAGTTTTTCCTGGACGTCGACCACAAGAAGGCAACTCCTGCGGCGATCAAGCAGTTCGGTGACACTCATTTTCAGGCCTCTATTTTAAGTGAAACCTTTTCGAAATTAATTTGCTGTCTTTAAAGATCAGATTTCTCTGCCGTCCTCAATAATCCCGCCGCGCGGGATAATTACGATCCCTGAACGGATATAGAAGCCGTCACCGTCCTGGTCCGGCTCGTTCCACTTGGGCCGGATTTTGACCTCATTGCCGATCCGGACGTTTTTATCAACAATCGTGCCCTCGATATCCGTGTTGACCCCGATCCCGAGTGGCACATTGCTGTCGGTTCGCCGGAAACCCTCGGGTTTATTCCCGGGCGAGTCGTAGAAATCGGCTCCGAGAACGAGGCTTTCGCGGATTTTTGCGCCTGAGCGGACAATCTGGCGGATGCCGATGATCGAGCGCGTGATTTCCGCATTGTCCACAATACACCCCTCGCAGAGAATCGCCCGGTCTGTCTTTCCGCCCACCACCTTGACCCCGGGGAGGGATCTGGGATGGGTGTAGATCGGCCAGTCTTCCTTGTAGAAATTAAACGGTGGAACCGGATCGGTTAGCGAGAGGTTCACCCTGTAGTAGGACTCGATCGTTCCGATATCTTCCCAGAAATCGTCGAACACATAGGCGTAAACCTTGTGGCTTTTGGCAGCCGCGGGGATCACCTCGCGGCCGAAATCGGTGTATTTCCCCTCGCTCAGCATTTCGATCAGGGCCTCACGGTTGAAAACATACACTCCCATTGATCCCAGGTGTTTACGGCCCCTGGCCTCGATACCGAATTTCTGGAAGAATCCCTCGTCCGTGGCAAGCTCGGCCTGAACCTCAGGCTCAGTAGGCTTTTCCACGAAATTAATGATCCGCCCCTCGTCGTTGATCTGCATGATCCCCATGCGGTAAACATCCTCGGGCGGCGCAGGCAGGCAGCTCACCGTAACATCGGCTGCTCTATCAACATGATAATTCAGCAGGTTCCTGTAGTCCATCGAATAAAGCTGGTCGCCGGAAAGGATCAGTACGTAGCTGATATTCCATTCGGTGATATAGCGCAGGCTCTGGCGGATTGCATCCGCTGTGCCCTGGAACCAGTCCATGTTGGTCGGGGTCTGCTCGGCCGCCAGGACCTCGACAAAACCTTCGGAGAAACGGTCGAAATGGTAGGTCTGGAAAAGGTGCCGGTGAAGGCCGGCAGAGAGGAACTGGGTGACCACGAATATTTTCAGAACATTGGAATTGATGCAATTCGATACGGGAATATCGATCAGTCTGAATTTACCCGCAAGGTTGATCGCAGGCTTGCAACGGGCCAGGGTCAGCGGCGTCATGCGGGCTCCCCGTCCTCCGCCAAGGATGACTGCCAGAGTGTTTTTGGTGTTCATGGGAGCCTTTCACAGGATAGAATTGGGTTCCAGCTTCGAATTTATCAAAGTTGTTATCTGTATAATTTAATTTACAGGCTCGGTACAACCAGTCAAGGCTCAATGGAAATAGTTAAAATTTTGTTTGTGCTTGATTTATCTTTGCAGGCTTTCTATAATTTTCGAAAACCCAATCGAGCGGGAGAGATAGAAATGCCTTTGAGAAAAATAAGGCGGAGAGAATTTATCGCCGCAACTTTGGCAGTCGCTGCCGGGAAAGGGCTATCTAATCCGCCGGACAGGATACTTCTGGCCGCGGCTAAAGGAACCGACACGGCCGGCTCGGTGCGGGCGGCAATCGGTGCGCTGGGCGGGATCGGTCGTTTTGTCAAGCCTGGACAACAGGTGATGCTTCTGCCTAATCCGCAGGGTCGCCAGAAAGGTGCGAGTACCAGTCCGGAACTGGTGGAGGAGGTTGTCCGCCTCTGCCTGGGAGCCGGAGCGGCGAAAGTCCAGGTCTGCTCGATCCATTTCAGCTTCCGCTGGCAAGGCACCGGAATCGACAAGGCCGTAGTGCGCGCCGGAGCCGAATTCTGGACTCCGGATTCCGGAGGCGACTGGAGGACTGTGAAGGTTAAAGGAGCCAGGCGGCAGAAAGAAGTTCGGGTGATCGCTCCGGTTTTAGCTTCAGACGTGGTGATCAACATGCCGATCGCAAAGCAGCACGGCAGCACCCGCTTTACCGGCACGCTGAAAAACCTGATGGGTGTCAATGACGGCAACATGGGCTGGCACCAAGGCACCGCATATCTGGTCGAAAGTGTTGTCGATCTGGCCAGTGTCGTGCACGCCCATCTCTGCGTGGTCGACTCCACCGAGGTGCTGGCTGAAAACGGCCCTTTCGGACCGGGACGCACGATCAAACCGGATACGGTGATCGCCGGGATTGACCCTGTGGCAGTGGATGCACACGCCTGCACCCTTCTGGGCATGAAACCCGAGAATGTCTCCACTATTGCGCAGGCAGCCGAAAGAGGCCTCGGCATAATGCGGATTGAAGAGGCAGCAAGCGATGGCACAGTAAAAAAATTCCGTGCCTCTGCCTGAACTGTTCCCGGAATAGAGTACCATGAAAAAAACCACCCGCCTATGGACAGAGTTCGTGATTCGCAGCCTTCCGGGGTCAGAAAATATATCTTTTCAGACTCTTTACGGCGATGGCTCAAGCCGCACCTTCTACCGCGTGAAAGGTGCTTCCAGAGCCAGCGTGCTGATGGTCAATCCCGATCCGCCGGCAGACAGCCGCACCGGTGTCAACGAGAACGACACCTATGTTTATCTCGCAGGGTTGCTGGAAGAGATAGCCAGCGGCTGCCCACCTTCGATCTACGGCTACGACAGAAAGGCAGGTCTTATCCTTCTTGAGGATCTCGGCGACAGACACCTCCAGTCGGAAGTGCTCTCCCGGGGGATGGATTCCGATTGGACGGAAAGCGTTTACTCCCGGCTGCTCCAACTACTGGTGAAAATACAGGTCGAGGGTGGAGCGCGTTTCGATCCTTCACGAAGTTTCAATCCGGCTTATGATGCCGCTTTCATGTACGAGGAAGAAGGGCTTTATTTCGCGCGCTTTTTTATCGGCTGCCTCTGCGGGATCACAGAACCTGCCCTTGATAATGATCTGAAAAGACTGGCCCGGAAAGCCGGCGGCCTGATCGGCAGCAAGGTGCTTGTTTACCGCGATTTCCAGAGCCGTAATATCATACTGGGATCTGGCGGGCCAAAAGAAACCTTCCGTCTGCTGGATTTCCAGGGAGCGCGCCTGGGCCCCCCGGCCTACGACCTGGCAAGCCTGGTTTACGATCCCTACCTGCCCCTGCCGCAGACGTTGCGGGATAAGCTGATCCACCAGTACGTAGAACTTCTGGCCGAACGTTCGAAAGCTCTGGCAGGGGAGTTTGAGGCCCAGTTTCCGTTTATCGCCTCCCACCGGCTGATGCAGGTTCTGGGAGCTTATGCAAAGCTTTCCCTGGTGGATGGCAAGAAACAATTCCTCGAGTATGTGCCCCGGGCACTGGGGGATTTGAGAGCGCTGCTCGAGGATAGTGAATTCA
>JAUVUV010000273.1 GCA_030604975.1 Candidatus Glassiibacteriota bacterium
GCCCCCCTCCCTCGGTGGCTGATAAACTGAAAATAAGTTATTAGCCCTGTCAAGGTCTGGGTTTCATGAATAATATTAGGTTAAACAACGTCAAATGCGAATCTAGCGTGAAGGCGGTAAACTGTCAATGAACCAGAGGCATGAAACAGGTTGATTCTCACGGCAAAAATCAAAACGCTGCTCGCAGGGATTCTAGCGGTTTTTTTAAGCGTTGCCGCTGTAAATCTCCAGGGCGGGCGTGAAGAAGCAGAGGCTTTATATAGCCGGGCGTTGGAAAAAATATCCGCCGGCGAACAGGAACAGGCGCTGGAGCTATTTGGCCGGGCACTCGAGATCGACCAGAAGCACGGAAAGTCGCTGCTTGCGCGGGGCAGACTGTACCTGAAACTCGGCCTATGGAGAGATGCCCGCTGGGATTTCCGGCAGGCGAGCTTTCACCCGGATCCTCACCTCAGGGTGGCAGCGCATATCGGCCTGGGGGACGTCTACCGGACACTGCCGTTCCGCAAGCTTCAGGCTGTAGCCGAATACAGGCTGGCCCTTCGGGCGGACCCCGCAAACCGGGAGGCACTCTACGCTCTGGCTGAAACCGGTTTCGCCCTTGAGGAAACCCAGGGATATCGCATGGCTGCGCGGACTCTGGTGCGGCTGATCTGTATCGACCCGGGCTACCGTGACAGCTACCGTCTGTGGCGGGACAAGATTCTGGACCAGACAGATGATGAACTCCGCAAGGCCGGAACCTGTATCGAAAGCTGGCTCGAAACTCATCCGGACACAGCCTTCTGGCGCTTCGACCTGGCCCGCGACCGTTTTCGTCTCGGAGAAATCGAGCAGGTGCTTGCCACACTTGAAACTATCGCCCAGGCCGATTCCAGCGCCAGGCTCACCGAGCGCAAACTGCTCGAGGCCAGGTGCCTGCTCAAGCTGGGAGATACGATGGGTTTCGAGTCCTCCTACGCCCAGGCACTCGGCGCAGCCAAATCTGTTGAGGATTTCAACTGCTTGCTCACCGAGGCCGAGACAATCTTTACCCCGGAGGAGAGCGAGGCCTACGAAAAACTGAAGAGCGTGGAGGAAATGGGTGTTTTCTGGCGAAAATTCTGGCTCGAACGAGACCCTGACCCACTCACCTTCCACAATGAACGCCTGGTGACACACTACCTCCGCTTTCATGAGGCCCAGAAGATGTACAGGATGAATTTTCCCCACAGCCGCTTCCAGACCTCGCGCGACTATTTCCGGCTTGTTTCGCCGGTTTCTTATCTCTATGAGTACGACCCGGGCATATTTTTCAACCGCAGCCACGGCTTGACAATCGACCAGCGTGGCCTGATGTTTATCCGGCACGGCCCGCCAGACCGGATGACCAAACAGGTCACCTGGTCCAACCCGATGGAGATCTGGTACTACGGCTCGGTACATTTCCTGTTCGAGAAACGGTTCGGCGCAGGAGATTTCATTTTCGTGCCCAGTGTTACCAGGGGCGCGGGGGATATAATGAAAGCCATGGAGGGAGAGACTTTCAAAGACTCGCTTCCGGCATACGAGCAGGACTTTTACGTTGCAGATTTCCTTGCTCCCAACGGCCTGATCGAGGTCGAGTTCTACCAGTCGGCAAAAAGCTCTGTTGCACCGCTTGCAACCGGACTCAAAACCGCACTGGGGATTTTCGACAGCACCTGGGCCGAGGTGAGTCTCGACCGGCGCACTGCTACCAAGCTCCACACCGGGAGGGATACTTGCTGGCTTGCTGTAAACAGAGTCACGGTTGGACCGGGAAACTACCTCTACGCGCTGAGAATGGATATTCCGGAGCACAGGTCGGTCCAGCGGGGAAAGCTCGAGCTTGCGCCTTATCGCACCGGCATCCTCGAACTGAGTGGCATTGTACTGGGAAGCCGCTCCGAGGGCAAGCCTGCCATTCACCAGCGCCGCGGTGTGAGCCTGTTACCGAGACCTTCGCTTGTCTTTTCGCCAGGAGAGACGATAAAAATTTACCTGGAAATCTACGGTCTTCAGGCCCGGCCCCGGCAAGGGAGGTCTTTCCGGGAGTGGGTAACAGTGAGCCGGATAGGAGAGCAAAGTAAAGGTTTCTGGCGGGGCTTGAGCCGGCTTCTCGGCCTGGGAGGCAGGGCAGGCCGCACAAGCCTGACCCTGAGATTCGACCGCAGCCCGGAAACTCCAACCGGCCCAGTGGTCGAGACTTTCACTATCGATTCCTCGAACCTCGAGCCCGGCCCCTACCGCGTGCTGGTCCAGGTAAGGGACGACAGCAACGGACGCCGGAACCGGCGCAGCCTGGAATTTGAGCTTCGGGAAAAAGAAAGGGGCCGGTAAATACCGGCCCGGAAAAGCAGGATGAACCGTAGGAGCGACCGGCCGGTCGCTCCTACGTTAGAAAAAGATCAGTCAAAAAACAGCCTGATCAGCCCGGAAAGGAAAAAGAGGATCATTCCCCCAAGAGCCAGGACTCCGGCGTAGGCGAAAGCCACCGAGCCGCTGATTACACCGATCAGGAAAACAGCCAGCCCGACAAAAAGCAGGGCAAAGAAAAATTTTCCCCAGCCCGAGACCGGGATGATATGGTAGGCTTCTCCTTCATCCTCTTGGCTGTGTGTGCGGGCTTCCCAGATGCGGTCGATCTCCTTGCCGCTCTGCCTGGGAAAGAACATGCTGAAAACCGGAGTTACCACGAGGGCTGTAATCGTACCGGCAATGGTAGAAAAAAAGAATGCATCAAATGAATCTATTCCTTTTATATATGCACTGATACTGCCGGCTGTTATTCCTGCCAAGTAGCCGATAAGGGCTCCCTGCCAGTTGGCGCGTCTCCAGAGTAGTCCATAGATAATGGCGATCACGAAAAACGGCATATCGAATATTCCGACCACGGTCAGGTAGGCGGCGACAGCGTTTTCACCAATCAGCGGGATCAGGTAGGCGAAGGTGATGCCCATTGCGCCTGCTGCGAAAGTCATCAAACGCACCACCAGAAGAGTCTGCCTGGGGGAAGCTTCCCTGTTCAGCACAGTTTTATAAATATCATTACAGAAAAGGGTGGCTACACCCTCGAGGTTTGTGCTGATCGTGCTCATCTGCGAGCTGAGCAGCCCACAGGCTACCAGACCCAGAAGAATGGGCGGCAGGGCGTTCATGATCAGGATCGGATAAGCGGTGTCCATGTCAGTTATTCCGGGAAAAGAAATCGAAGCGCATAACCCGGGCAGTATCCAGAGCAGGGCAAACGGAGTGGTGATAATCCCAGCCAGCACTAAGCCCCTTGCCGAACTCTTTGCGTCTTTCGAGCTGAATGACATCTGCAGCAGCCCCTGGTCAGTGCTCGCCCATTGGATCCCAATAACAAAAATAGCCAGGATAAACTGCCAGTTGTAGCGTCCCACGCTGGGAACCAGATCGAGGTGCCCCTCGGCGACCTGTTCGACAAGTCCCGGCCACCAGCCCACCTGCTGCATCACCAGCGGCAGCACGATAAGCGCTCCCCCGAGCATCAGCACAAACTGGATTACATCTGTGATCGTCACCGACCACATCCCACCCAGGAACGTGTAGGCTACCGCGATAAATGCGAAAATAATCAGCCAGAAAGAGAAGCTGCCGGTAAAAGCCAGATTCTCCACATGGGCAATTGTCATGAAAGCGAGCGCCGCCATACGCAGCACCACCCCGAGCCAGAAGGCGAGGCGGAATACCCAGTAAAAGCCGATCAGGAACCTGACCACCAAGTTGTATCGCATCCCCAGAAATTCCGGCACGGTCCTGATCCGCAATCTTCGCAGGATCGGGATGATCATCAGTCCCGATAAAACCAGCGCCATGTTGCCGGTCCAGGTATGCCAGATCAAGGAGATGCCATACTTGTACGCCGCGCCGCTCTGGCTGATGAAACTGTAAAGGTTTACATTGGCCGCGGTGAGTGCTGAGGCAAGGATGAAAGGCGTAAGATGGCGGCCGGCCACCATGAAATCATCAGTAGTGTCGATCCAGCGGGAAAGCAGGTAACCGATAAAGAACATCCCGATTAGGAAAACGATGAGCATACTGAAATCGACATAAGTCATCTGCAGCTCCCGGCTGTGAAAGATTGACAGGAAAAGAACTGTTTATAGAGTAATCATTTAATCGAAAAGAATTCCTCGAAGCTTGGCTTCGAGGTAACCCGCCCCAGGGGAACAGTAGATAATCTCCCTTAACAAAGGGGATTGAGTATTTAATCCCCCTTAAAAAAAGGGGAGAC
>JAUVUV010000250.1 GCA_030604975.1 Candidatus Glassiibacteriota bacterium
AGGTCCTCGGCTTTTTTCCGGGCAGTGATGTCACGCTGGATGGTGAGCGCGCCGGTTACCTTGCCATCCTTGTCACAGAGCAGGTTTGAATTGATCTCCACGTTCGCCACGGCCCCGTCCGACTTTTTGACCAAGACCTCCTGGTGGCGAACTTTGCCGCCCTTGCTGTCAGGGGTGGGAACCATTTTCGTGACAAGCTCGAAATTGTCGCTGGTGTAGAGGTCGAGCAGGTGTTTGTTTTTGAGTCCGCGCTTTGTGGTACCGAAAAACTCGGCGGCCATTTTGTTGCAATCGATGATATTACCGCGCATGTCCACAGTGTAATAAACATCAGGCGCGCTATCATAGAGAGTGCGGAACCTATGCTCGCTTTTTTCCATCTGCTTGGTGCGTTTTTGAATACCGGCTTCCAGGTTTTTCTTGGCGATCTGAAGCTCCGAGATCAATTTTTTGTTCTGTAAGGTGATTTTGCGCCGTTCCAGACCGTTTTCCACGACAATGGCGAGTTTGGCCAGTTGGATGGGTTTGAGCAGGAAATCGAATGCGCCCAGCGAGATAGCATCCAGGGTGAGTTCGATAGTGGCGTGGCCGCTGACGATCACTGAAATCGTGTCCGGGGAGTTTTCCTTCACCAATTTGACCAGTTCGATCCCGTTCATATCCGGCAGTTTGAGATCGATAAGCACGAGATCGTAAATATGCCCCTGGAGTTTCTCACAAGCAACCGCCCCGTTTGAAGCGGTATCCACACGGTAGCCCTTTTGTGAAAGGAACTCTGAAAAAAGTTTTAGCAGAGATTCTTCGTCCTCAACGATGAGTATGTTATAGTTTTCGTCCATGGAAAGAGAGCCTTTAAAACTGTGCACCTGTTTCAAGGAGTAAATCCGGAACACCAGCACACTCAGGGCCTGAATATTTCCACTAGGTCTGCAAGTTTCTTCTTCTTTTTGCTGGCGGCGTTCTGACGCAGTATTTCCAGCTGATCCATATAAGTGGGTTTCTTCTTCTGATAGATCACCCCCACCGAAATCCGGTCTTTTTCATCCGCCACATGGAAAGCCGAAGTCCGATGGCTGGGGTCGTAGTCCGGATCATCTTCCAGATAATGCAGGAGATTTTTGATGATAAGGAACTGGTCCTTACCAATAAAAGTCACGCATGGACTGAGCACCTGAATGAATGAAAATCCCCGGTGCTCGATGCCCTTGGTAATCACGTCCACCATATGCTTGATATTGCCAGAAAAAGCCCTGGCGACAAAAGTCGCCTGGCAGCCGATAGCCAGAAGAATTGGGTTGATCGGTGTCTCGATACTGCCGAATTTCGATGTGGTGGTAAGCATATCGTGGGGAGAGGTTGGGGAAAGCTGTCCCTTTGTCAGCCCGTAGATATGGTTATCCATCACAATGTATGTCATGTCGATATTCCGTCGGCAGGCGTGAGGAAAGTGCCCGATACCGATCGAGAAAGCATCGCCGTCACCCCCGGCGGCGATTACATTGAGCTTCGGCCTGGCCAGTTTGGCCCCCATGGCGATAGGCAGGGCGCGGCCGTGCACCGAGTTGAATCCGTAGGACTTGAGATAGCCCGTAATGCGGCTCGAACAGCCAATGCCGCTGAATATCATCGTTTCTTCAGGTTTCAGCCCCAAGCGATGGTAAACCTGGCAAAGTGCGTTGAGCACACCGTAATCCCCACACCCGGGACACCACACGGGTTTAAGACCACTTTTATATTCCTCCGGTGTTACCGGCTGCTTGACTGCTTGTTCAGTGGTGACCATTTCAGGTATCCTCCAACCAATCCAGGCATTAAATTTATAGCAACTTACCGATCTGCTCGACCATCTCGCTCACGGCAAACGGCTTGGCACCACTTCGTCCATAGTGTGTTGTGCCGGAAGGAAGGTCGATCTGCGTTTTTAAAAGATTCAGAAATTGTTTGGAATAAGATAATTCAACTATCAAAAGGCGCTCCAGTCCCTCGAACCAGGATCGCACCTTATTCACTGCCAGTGGAAAAAGGACTTGCGGGATCAGGGCGCGTACCTTGTGGTCCCGGCCGTTGAGAATTTCTACCGCCTCGCGCACCGGGCCCTTGCTGGAACCCCAGCCGAGCACCCCGACTGTAGCATCCTCTGGCCCGTAAAACCGCATGAAATTACAATCCCCGGTGATGTGTTTTAGCTTCCTGTAGCGCTTTTCGTTCATCTTCTGGTGAATTTCATAATCTGAGGTCGGGTTGCCTTTCTCATCGTGCTCGATACCAGCTGCATGGTAGAGGTAGTGATCCTTGCCGGGCTTGCTTATCCAAGAAACCCCTGACTTGGTGGTGGAATCGAATCGCTTGTAGTCCGCTGGATCAATACCGCGCGGACGCGCCCTGTTCCAGGTCCGGATTTTGCTCAGATCAGGCTCGTGGATCGAGGCCTTGCACTGGGCGATAAAGCCATCGGAAAGGACGATTACCGGGATCTGGTATTTTTCCGAGACGAAAAACGCCTCGCGCATTACATCGAAGCAGTCGGCTACATCGACCGGCGCTATGACAACCCGTGGGGCGTCGCCATGCCCGCCGAAAACGGCAGTCATCAGGTCACTCTGCTCGCTTTTGGTGGGAATTCCGGTACTCGGCCCCACACGCTGCGCATCGACAATCACGCACGGTATCTCAGCAATCGCTGCCAGGCCTATCAGCTCAGTCATCAGGGAAAGTCCGGGCCCGCTGGTTGCGGTCATCGCTTTTACCCCGGCCAGTGAAGCCCCGAGCACCATGCCCAGGGCAGCCATCTCATCCTCGGTCTGGATCATGGTTCCGCCATAGGCCGGCATATAAACGCCGAACCATTCCATGATCTCTGAACTGGGTGTGATCGGATAGCCGGCGAAGAACCTGCAGCCGGCCAGCAGTGCTCCGTAGGCGATCGCGTCGTTGCCAGTCATCACAAGGCGTTTTTCGCCATTTTCCATGC
Source organism: Candidatus Glassiibacteriota bacterium (assembly GCA_030604975.1). Lineage (GTDB taxonomy): Bacteria > Gemmatimonadota > Glassbacteria > GWA2-58-10 > GWA2-58-10 > JAUVUV01. Next base: position 2,972 of record JAUVUV010000250.1, read on the forward strand.
GACGCAGCCTCAGTGTTTCAGGCCCGGTGAAATGTTGCGCGGCATATTCTTTCCCGGCCTGATAGGCTTTAAGGTTGCTCTCGGTAATCTCGGTGCCTTTACGGGAAAACGTTTTTGTGATCGATTTTTTCAGCTCCTCTTCAGGAAGGGCGAACAGCTGACTTATTACGCCCAGGGCGACCATGTTGCGCGCCCGTCTGGTTCCTGCTGAATCCTTAGCCAGCTTTGTCAGGGGTACGCGGTAAAACTCCTTGGGCTGGGGGCCGACCAGGGGACGCTCGGGTTCCTCTTCGCCTTCCTCGCCTTCCTCGATAACAACACCTTCGGGCTGAAGTTCCAGTTCGCTGCCGAATCGCTTGTAGTCGTTCCAGTTGAAAGCAAGTAATATGTCTAACTTATCCGGGGGAGCGGCAACTTTTTTGCTGCTTATACGGATCTTGCAGGAGCTTTCTCCTCCGCGGATCTGGGGCCCGACGCTTTTAAGCATCAGGCATTTCATACCTTCCAGGGCAGCCGCGGAAACTATGGTTTCGCCGCACACCATCACACCGTCACCGCCGCTGCCTACAATCCCGAGGTTTAATTCATCACCGTTCATCACCATGGTCTCCAGTGGAAAAAGCAGGCATTCCGTAGATTAATTAAGGGAAAAAGAATCTCCCGGTTTGATTTTAATGGCTGAGTCACTGTGAAAACTACGATATAATGAGTCTTATACATCAGATATAGTATATCAAAATAGACTCAAATAAGCAATACTAACAATAACCAATTTTTATGATTTTTCATTTTCATCCCTTCCTTGATCCCTGCCCCTTAATCTTGGCTGGCAGACTTTTCTCCCGAAACGGTCCTGTTGCTGAAAAGGCAATCAAAGCCTGTGGGTCAAGAAGATGGAAACTTGCGCCAGAGGAGGTTGTTGCTTATCTAATACGGTGTTTCCTGATAGCCGATTTTCCTTCTAAGCTCAGGGGTCTAATTCAACCTTACTGCAAATGAGGGAGGAAAAATGGTAGAGAGGTCTTTCAAGAAAGTGCTGGAAATGTACAGGGATGAGTTGTTCGGCAATATTCTGCCTTTCTGGCTTGGCAAAGGGATCGATAAAAGGTGCGGAGGGTATTTTACTTGTTTCAGTAATGACGGTAGCCAGCTATTGCACCATCACAAATTCACCTGGAGCCAGGGCCGTTTTGTCTGGATGCTCGCCAGACTGTACCGGAGCATGAAAACCCGGGTGCAGGAAGGCCAGCGGGAGCGCTACCTGGAACTTGCGGTCCCAGGTGCTGAATTTCTGATGAAGCATGCCCGTTTGGAAAACGGAAACTGCGCCTTTATCCTGGATCGCGTAGGTAACCCGATTCTTCTCGATAAAAACGGAGAAGCACTTCCTGCCGCGCCGGGCGAGGGATACGACCTGAGCATTTACGCCGACTTTTTCGTGATCTACGGCCTGGGCGAATTCGCGCAGGCTGCACGGGACAGGGCGGCATTC
>JAUVUV010000423.1 GCA_030604975.1 Candidatus Glassiibacteriota bacterium
ATCCCTGGGGTAGTAAGTATATTTGTAACGTGGCTGCATTGGGCAATGTTGGCATGCCGGTCTGGGTCATATCAGCGGGACCAAACCAGATAATTGAGACGACAATCGGAATAAATGGAGATTCCGCTAACGCGCAAACTTTAGGTGATGATATCGGATTCCGCATCCAATAGCGCAAGACAGCTACGGTCCTTCACCACCACCTGAATAAGAAAACGGCCCTGGAGAAACAAATCTCCGGGGCCGTTTTTTTTGCCATTAGAAACTCTTCACATCTGGAGGGCAGTCCTGTAGCAGGCGTCCAGGATCTCGATCTGCCGTGACCAGAGGCCGCGCCGGGCCACGATCCGGGGGCCCTCGTCTCTCGCTCTCTGGAGCAGTTTGTCATCCCTGGCGGCAGTGAGTATTTGCTCGGCCAGGGCCTTCGTATCCCCGACCGGGTAGAGCAGCCCGTTACTTTCGTGTGTGATCCACTCCCGGTTGGCCGGTATATCGGTTACTACAGGCAGGCACCCGCAGGCCATCGCTTCGAGCAGTGAGACGCTGGAACCCTCGGCCGGACTGGTCGAGACATAGATCCTGTGTTGGCCGAGGAGTCGGGCCAGGCGCTCTGGCTCCATCCGGCCGGTGAAAGTCACTCTGTCGCACAGGCCTCTGGTGCTGCAGAACTCTTTGAGTTCCTCACTCTGGCTTCCCTGCCCGGCAATGGTGAGCTTGAAATCGGTTATTCTCTCGCCCAGACGTAAAACTGCTTCAAGCAGGTCCTTCAGCCGGTAGAAAGGCAGATGGTTCCTTGTGCTGATTACACTCAATTCTTTCTCGCCAGGGCTCTCTTGCTCTCTCACCGATTTTCCGAATATCCGCTCATCGACCCCCATTGGAAAGGTGACAAGCCTTTTTTCATCAAGGCCTAGCCGCAGGAGATAATCGGTAATCGACTGCGAAACGCAAATTATCCGTACCGAACCGAGAGCGACCCGTTTGAAAAGGAACTCCGGCAGGCCGCCGCGCTCATGCGCAAGACGCCAGTCCGAGCCATGCACGGTGAGAATGAGCTTGCGCCCGGTGAGCTTTGAGGCTGCCAGGCCGATCAGACCGGCGGGAAGGGCCCAGTGGGCATGTATCAGACGGCAGCCTCGAGAGACGACCAGGCGTGTGGCTGAAAAAACGCCGCTTGCCACCAGGGCCGAAATACGAAAAACCGGGACCGGGTCGTATTCGATAAGCAGTTTTTGCGCAGAGGGAAAGGGGAACCTGGTGACAGAATGGGTGGGGTATTCCTGGAATGGTTCGCTCTGTTTGAAGAGGCGGGGGGCCAAAACGTGACTCAGCCACCTGCGTTCTGCCATATCCTCAACGGTCCGTCGTACGAAAATCCCGTGGTATGAACCCTCATAATCAGGATAGGCATTGGTTATCACACAAACCGGAGTGGTCATTGACCCCTGTTATCTTTCTTCGAGTCTCGCTGAAGCAGGAGGATTTCTTTCTGCGTCCGGAAAAGCTCTTTTTTAAGCAGAGTGATCTGAGTGCTGATAAAAGCGAAGCTCGCCATCTGGATTCCTGCCAGAAGTAAAAGCACGCTCAACCAGACAATGGGCCGCGTGGGGTTCAACGCGGCATTCAGGTACAAGTAAAAAAGATAGCTGGCGAGAATCAGTGAGGTTAGAGTCAGAACAAGTCCCAGCACGCCGAATAGCAGAAGAGGTCTTTCGTAGAATGAAAACATCAGGTGGCTGAATACGGTCAGCGGCAATTTGAGCTTGCTTTTGCCGTGCCTGCGGCTGGTCAGTACCGCCGGAACCTCGACTGCCTGGAGCCCGGCGGCTTCAGCCTTGGCGATTATCTCCAGGTGAATTTCCTTCCCGTCACTGTAAAGTTTGATATAGTCGAACACCTCGTGCCTGTATCCACGGAAAATACCGGTCAGTGTATAATATTTGCGTCCCATTGCCTGGCGGAGCAGGAGATTTCCCATGCGGCTGATCAGAAGACGAAAGGGATCGACTCCCTCGGTTTTTCCGCCGGGCATGTATGGGCTCGCTATCACGATATCCGGAGCGTCGGGAGCCTCGAGGCGCTTCAGCAGCTCGCTGATCTGCCGCGGGTGATAGCTCAGATCGGCATCGATCGAGATCACGAAACTGCCCCGGCTTGCAGTGAAACCCTGGCGAAGCGCCATGCCCCTTCCTCGATTTATGCCATACCCGATAATCCGAACCTCCGGGGTCTGCTGGGCGATAAGCTCCAGTTCGGCACGGGTGTTGTCGGTTGAACCGTCATCAACACAAATTATCTCGAAACTCCTGCCGCTACTGTGCAACTCGCTGCAGACTGTTTCCACGCTCCGGCGAGCGTTTTTCCCCTCGTTAAACATGGGGATGACAATACTGACAAAAGGAAAATTTTGCGCCTGAACTGCTGGATCGGACATCGACGCCTCGGTATGGCTGACCGAAAAGATTAATTATTCTGTCCAGAACTATGCAAAAGAATGGCAAACAGTTGAGGGTTGGCAACGGTTTTTGACCAGTATAAGCGCAAGCCCTTAGCTTGTCAAGCTTTCCGGTATCAAACAAATCTTTATTTCTTGATTAAATAATGCAAGTATGATATTATGATTTTAAAGTCCTTATTTTGCATAATAGTTTTATATACAGTATGAAATGTCTTGGAATAGTTTACCGGTATTTGATCCATGAAATTTAAATTCCAACTCGTTTCAAACAATCGGTGAGTAGGAGATGCAGTAGACTTGTTTATAATCGGGGAATTCTAACATGGTCATGCAATCGACACAGCCGCTTGGTGAGATGCTGATTTCCAAGGGAGTGATTACTTCGGATCAGTTGCAGATTGCTGTCAAGGAACAGGCTCGAACCGGTAAGAGATTGGGCGAGGTCCTGGTAAGTCTCGGTTTCTGCATCGAGGAGGACATTTCAAGTGTAGTGGCACGCCAGGTTGGTGTTAAGATG
>JAUVUV010000360.1 GCA_030604975.1 Candidatus Glassiibacteriota bacterium
GGATCGAGGTTGAGAACAACACACTGTACATGTATTCGGCGATTGTGAAAATGTTCCAGACCGGGGTAGAGCCCCGCACGCACGAGAGCATTATCTCGCCCATCGCAGCGCTGGAGGCCATGGAGCGTTCCGTGTACAGCGAGCGCTGGGAATACCTGCTGGTCTGACCTTTCTTTCCGGTTTCCCGGTAGGGACACGGCGCACCGTCCGTGTCCCTGCCTATTGAGCCATATATCTTTCATAGTTCAAGTCGATCACTCGTTCGAGATCACTCATTCTGAACGAAACTATCTCCTCCGGGCTGATCTCGGCAGTTGCCCCTTTGGTGGTTGCAGCCAGAGCGCCAAGCAGGTTGCCGACTCTGCATGATTCCGCCAGCGGCTGGTTCTGCAGCTTAGCGTGCACGAATCCGGCGGAAAATGCATCCCCGGAGCCCACCGTATCTACCAGCTCTACCCTGTAACCGGGAATGTAAACCTTCTCGCCCCGGTTTGAAAAGGCCAATACGCCCCTTTCTCCGAAAGTTACCAGGCAACACTCAAGAGAATATTTTTCCACGATTTTCTCGCAGAAATCAACCACCCTGCAATCCTGGCCGAACAGCATCAGGGCCAGTTCACCGGCCTCATTATCGTTCAGTTTCAAGATATCTGCCCGGGCGAGCGATCTTTTCACCGTTTCCGGAGTGTAGCAGTCTTTTCGCAGGTTTATATCGAGAAATTTCTTTCCCCTCGAGGCTGCTTCGAGAAGTGTTTCCAGTGTATGCTTTGCCCGCTCAGAGCGCTGAACCAGCGTGCCGAAACAGAAAAAATCGCATCCAGCAGCCGCTTTCAGCAGTGAATCCGTGGCCTCGATATTGTCGTAGGCCACCCCCGGCACGATATAGAAGTCGTGTGTACTGTCAGGGGCGAATGTCACTTTCACCGTGCCTGTGGGTTTGTGCTCGTCCCACTGAATGTACGAGGTGTCAAGGCCGAGAGATAAAACCTGCTGGTAGGCTTTGGCCCCCAGTTCATCCCGGCCCAGCCGGCTGGCGATAATTCCCCGCTCGCCGAGCGAATTTACGCGGAAAGCCAGGTTAAATGGCGCTCCTCCGAGAACGTTCCCTGTGGGAAAGATGTCCCAAAGTATTTCACCGAAAGAGATGACCATTTGGGCCGTGTCTTTTACACTCATTTTCGGATCAGAAATTAAACCGGTGAACTGGCGGCGGCTCTTACCTGCCGGCCATCCGCCTGCAAGCAGAGAGAATATGTTCAATTCTTGATTCTGTGCCGGTATCCCTTATTACAGTCCAGTTGCCCGCCGCCCCCAGAGCTTCATAGGTATCCGCCACCGCCTTGAAGGTTTTGGCAATATCGGCCTGCCCGGCAGGCGATTTATCCCCCAGAAACGGGTTTATCACAGTAATGTTCAGCGGGCAGAGCGCCTGGTACACATGAGGAAGATCGAAGCTGGTTAACACGCCGGGCAGGAGTATTTCTTGGTTGTATTGCGGAAGCCGGGTAGAGACAACGTTTTCAAAGCTGATCAGGACATTTTCGAGGACGATCCCCGATACTCTCTCGGCCAGTGCGGAGGCCAAAACCGCCCAGACAGCACTGAGACCCTCTGCCCAAATAGAGATTCTTTCTGATGGCACACCCTGGCTGGAGAGCCATTTCATAACAGAAAGCACATCCGCCACCCGCTGGCCGGAAACAGGCTTTCCGGCGAGAAAATCCCAGAAATAACCTTCCATTCCGGGTGCAGTTTCACCGGTTCCCCGCAGGTCAACCGCGAAAATCCGGAATCCTTCATCGAGAAGAGCTTTTACAACTTGCTCCTCTCCCGCCAGGGCACTTTTGCCCTGTTCATGGAGAAATAATATCACAGGGCTTTCGGAAGAAGAGGTATTTGATTCAAGCCAGACTCCGGGCAGAAAAATCCCTTTCTCTGGTCGTAGAATTACCGGTGTCAGTTGCACCCCGGTTATCCTTCGAACGGCTTTTCTTTCAGCCGACGGCGCCCCGGGTTCTTGCCTGATACGAAGCACATGCCTGATTGTTTCTGCAAGAGTTTCCCGGTAAGAACGCAGCTCGGCCCGGGATTTTTTCGTTCTAAATTCAGCCTTGTGCTTATCAAGATATGCTTTCACCAGCTCGTGGGGTTCGAGACTGCCGCTCAACTGGTAGACATCACCATTTGGTGTGCACCAGAGGTCCTGTTCCGACTCTACAGGAAAATCCTCTTCGAGATAATCAGCCGGATCGCCCCCAAGCCATTTCAGCATCCAGGCATAAGTGGTCTCCCGTTGCTCTTTGTTGTAGCCATGACCTGCTTTCACCATGCTGGTCTGCATTTTTTCAGGAACACCATGGGCGGAATATGCTTTGAACAGCCAGGTAGCCAGAGCCCAGACGCCGCGAACCGGATTCAGGTTGTCGTCGGTAGTGGCGTTGATCAGCAGCGGCTTTGGCACGTGTGTAAATAGAGGGTCTCCTCGGGGGTCGATCCCGGCCTCGAAACTGCCGAAAAAAACCTGCTCGTGGTCTGTAGCCAGGTTGGCGTGAACGCGGTGAGACCATGTATTCGGATTGCAGACTGGAGCGGCAACCGTGATCCGGGGCTCGAAGGGAAGGATATATGTGGTCATCATCCCGCCTCCCGAGGTTCCAGTGCAGCCGATCCGCGCCGTGTCGACCTCGGCACGGCTGCAGAGGTAATCCACAGCGCGGATTGCATCCCAGACCATGAAATTAAACAGGTGTGTACCGCTCAAGAAAGCCTGGGCCCCAACCACCCTGTGCACCGCACCCGGAAGACTGCCAAAAGAGGAATAATCTTTTATTCGCCGCTCTCCCTGTCCTATCCCGTCAATCGTTAGGGCTACAAATCCCTTTTTCGCCTGGGCGATACTTCTTCTCTGGACATTTTCACTCGCCTTACCCGCGCTGGAGTGTCCGATAACATTGAGAATTGCCGGGCGAGGCGCTGAATAGTATTTCGGCAGGTAGAGATTCGCGCTCACCCAGAATGAAGGCCGGCTTTGGAACAGAATCTTTTCAATTACATAGTCCTCCCGCTCGATCCGGCCGGTAACGCGGGCATTCAAGGGTGTCCTGGGCGGGAGCGGGCCTGTCCAGGCGCGAATCGAATCCCGGATAATTTTTGCATGCTGCTGCCAATCTTCCGCCGTTTTCAGCGTTGCCAGCAGCGAATCCCGCACGGCGAACTGACGATCGACAATGGCTGTGAGATATTCAGCCATCATTTTATCAGCCGGCCGATCCAGGACAGTAAAGGAATCCGGTGACCATAGCTGTTGGCAGGGCAGTTTTTGCGGCAGAAAAAATGAACCCAATAACAGGACAAATACCGCCTTGTTTTTCATCTTTCATCTCGAAAGTTAATTTTCTCTGATTTTATGGCTTAAACTGATTTTACGATCATCATAGAGTATTGAGGAGCCAGTCAAAGCATAAGGAAAATGTTAA
>JAUVUV010000362.1 GCA_030604975.1 Candidatus Glassiibacteriota bacterium
CGACGTTTTACAAATCTTTTGAATTGAAAGATAATAATGGATATATTAAACAGTTGCAAGAATTCAGTCAGGTTGTTCAAGCACTGCCAGAGGTTCGAACATGGGTGAAATTCGCAGTTTATCTGTCGGAAGATACCAGGCTTTGTTAATCGGGCTGGCAATATTGGCTTTCACTGCTGTGGTTTTTCTTTTTAACCTACTGCCCCTGGGATGGGCCTGCGGTATATTTTTCGGGGCCTGTTATCTGGTGCTGGCCGTGCGCTGGCCTGTCTGGGGTCTGGTTCTTATCTGCTCCCTGCTAACCGTGGAGGGAATTTACGCCGGACAGCTGGAGATGACAGAAATCCGCCTGATCGGAATCGGGGCTTTCGGGGCGTGGTTAGCACACATGGTTATTTACCGCAAGAGGGTGCGGATCAACAGTACGTTTGTCGCAGCGTTGGTTCTTTTCCTCTGGGCGGGGGTTTCTTTCCTCTGGGCCAAGGATACTGAGGCGGCTGCGCTGTATTACGGCACTTTCGCCCAACAGGTCCTTCTTTTCCTGCTGACAATCAACGTGATCGAGAACGAGAGGGATTTCCGCCTCGTCATGGCCAGCCTTTTGCTCGGGGCGGTGGCCACAAGCCAGCTTTCGATCAACCTTTTCGTGACCAATATTATCGAAAGGGCGAGAGCTTTCGAAGCCCAGGATCCGAACAGTTACGCAATGACAGTGGGATTGGCAATCATCGCCGGACTGTACCTGACCTCGATGCTGAAAAATATCTGGCTTAAACTGGGTTCGGTACTGTTTGCTTGCCTGTTAGCCTTTCCGCTGATCCTGGCGCAGAGCCGTTCGGGCTGGCTGGCTGTAGGTGCGGGACTGATTGTGTTCCTCTGGTATACCAGAAACAGGCTGCGCAACATACTGATTGTCGGGGCTGTTCTGACTGGAGTAATATCGGCTTCCTTTGCCATGGGGCTTGTCAATATAACCTTGATCCAGCGGGCCAGCATGTTGCTTGCCCTTAGAGAAAGAGGCAGCGACCGTTTCGATATCTGGCTTGTGGCAGGCAAGATATTCGCTGACAATCCTGTTCTTGGGGTGGGATACTATCAGTTTCCGGTGGTTTATAACCGCTATCGCGTGGATACCCCAGGCATACGCAAGGACCAAGTCCCCAACCGGGACCCTCATAGCCTTTATTTTAAAGTGGTCACTGAACTGGGAATTGTCGGGTTGGTTCTGCTGGGGCTTATTTTATGGAATATCTGGCGCGAGGAAACTCTTCCGCGCAGTAAGATTCCCTGGATCACTACCGTGCTTCTGGCCTATGTCATGGCTGGAGGTATCGGGGTTTCTATTTTCAATTCCAAATTTCTCTGGCTCTGCCTGGCCCTGGCCTCAAAGGCACAGACCCTGGCCAGGGAGCGTCTGGCCGCTGAGGAGGTGGGGTGAAAGGGAAAATCGCTTTGGTTATCGGCCAGCTCGGTTTCGGAGGAGCGGAACGCCAGGTGAGCCTGATCGCCCGCGGCCTGGCCGGGGCAGGCTGGCCGGTGAGCGTAATCTGTCTTTCGGAATTTGTCGAGCCGTTCGGCGCTGAAATCGGTAAAGCGGGGATTCGCCTGCATTGGATCAAACGCGGGGGGCGTTACGACCCGGAACGCTTATTAAGACTGGCCCGGCTGCTGCGTGAAGATAGGATCGAGCTGGTTCACAGCCACCTTGAAACGGCGAACATTTACAGCTATCTGGGCCTGGCTCTTGCCGGCCGGCCGAGGTTCATTCCCACGGTGCTCTCCATGCCGAGGGATGAAGTGCCGGTGAGGAGTTGGCTACTGGCCCGGGCGCTGGCGGCTGGCGATGCGATTCACGCCAACAGCCATGCCGCAATCAAAACCTATTCCGGACGTTACCGGGTGAGCGAATCGAAATTCCGGGTGGTGCATAACGGGGCGCTTCCCCTGCCTGTGTGCACTGAAAAAACCAGGCAGGCCGCCCGCCGCAAGTTTAATATCCCTCAGAACGCATTTGTGGTTGGAACTCTGGGCAAGGATGACCCGGATAAAAACGTTCCGGCCTTTTTCAGGCTGGCTGGGGCTCTCAAAGCCCGGCATGAAGGGGTCAGGGCCATTGCTGCCGGGCTGGGGCTTGATCAGTCCTACGCAGGGAAAGTTACCGAAGCTGGAGCCCCAGGCGAAGACATCATTTTGCTCGGACCGAGGAAAGACGTGGAAACGGTGTTTGCCGCGATGGATATTTTCGTGCTCACTTCATTGCGGGAGGGATTGCCCAACGTAGTGATGGAAGCGATGGTCTCGGGCCTGCCAGTGGTGGCATTTGACACAGGCGGGGTGAGTGAGCTTATCGAGCAACAGGTGAGCGGAATCGTGCTTGCCTGCGGGGATGAAGAGGGGCTGTTAAGAGAGGTCGGCGGTCTGTTGAGAGCCCCGGAGCGCTGCCGAAAAATGGGAGAGGCCGCCCGCAACAGAATGTTAACCCAGTTCAGCGTGGAGAAAATGATCGAACGTACCACTGCACTTTACGAGGAAGTCCTGCGCAAAGGGAGGACTGTTTGAAGCTTTTATCTGCTGGAGGAGAGAATGGATCTCGGTCTTAAAGACAAGGTAGCAGTAGTGTGTGCATCGAGCAGGGGTCTGGGATATGCCTGTGCCTGGGAGTTGGCCAACGAGGGGGCGAAAGTGGTAATCTGCTCCCGGAGTGAGGAAAACATAAAGGCGGCCGCGGAGCAAATCGAGAAAGAAACCGGCTCGCAGACAGTGGGAGTAGCTGCGGATGTATCCACCCAAGAGGCCGCAGAATTTGTAGTCGGTACCGCGGTAGAAAATTTCGGCACGGTGAATATTCTGGTCAACAATGCCGGGGGGCCGCCGCCGGGACCGTTCGAGGCCCACGATGATGCCGCCTGGCTGGCCGCGTTCGAACTGAACCTGTTGAGCGCGGTGCGTTTCTCGCGCGCCGTGGCAGCTCCGATGCGAGCCGCCGGCGGGGGAAGGATAATCAATATCACCTCCATAGCGGTCAAGCAGCCGGTGGATGGCCTGATCCTTTCCAATGCGGTACGCGCCGGTGTGGTTGGCCTGGCCAAGACTCTCGCCAACGAGCTTGCCTGCGACAGGATCCTGGTCAACAATGTCTGCCCGGGATTTATCGAGACAGACCGCTCGGTGAGCTTGTTAAAAAATCGTGCTGAAAGCCAGGGCAAGACATACGATAAGGTCCTGGAAGCGCTCTGCGCCGGGATACCGCTGGGAAGAATGGGCAAGCCAGCCGAGCTTGCCGCCCTTGTGGCGTTCCTGGCCTCCGAGCGTGCCGGCTATATCACCGGCGCCACGATTCAGGTTGACGGCGGGCTGCTGCGTGCCTTGATGTAGTCCTGATTGACATTTCTCACCAGCGCCTGCCTCAAGGAAGCATCTTCCCCAGCGCGTTTGAAGAACTATCACGGTCGCAGTGTTAGAAATGTTGC
>JAUVUV010000446.1 GCA_030604975.1 Candidatus Glassiibacteriota bacterium
CCCGAGACCAGGTAGCGGGCCATCGTCATGTCATAATCTTCCAGAAATACAATTTTACTCCGCACCTGGGGGTCACTGGCAAAATGGATGATCTCTTTGATGATCTCCTTTCCTTCCAGATCGTGCGGGTGAGCTTTACCGGCAAAAATCAGCTGAATGGGCTGCTCATTGTTGGAGAGCAGTTTGAGTAAGCGATCATGATCCTGAAAAAGAAGGTTTGCTCTTTTATAGGTAGCAAACCGTCTGGAAAAACTAATGGTCAAGGCATAGGGGGATAAAGCGTCTTCGGCAGTTGCAATTTCCGCGTCTGTCTTGCCCCGCTGCTTCAGCTGCATCTTAAGCCGAAAGCGGGCAAACGCGACCAGCCGCTCCCTTCGGCGCTCAAAGGTTCTAAACAATTCCTCATCGGAAATCCTGTCAATACGATCCCAGATTTCCAGGTAGGTGGGCTCGTCAAAAAACCTCGGTCCAAAATAACGGTCCAGCAGATCAACCATATCATGAGACAGCCAGGTGCGGGGGTGTACTCCATTCGTTATCCCTATAATGGGAATTTCCTCCTCCGGTAAGTCCGGCCAGAGATTGCGCCACATCCTGCGCGAAATTCTGCTGTGCAGTTTACTGACCCCATTTGCATAGGCAGATAGTTTTAAGGCCAAAATTGTCATACAGAAGGGTTCTTGTTCGTTATCAGGATTTTCTCTTCCCAAAGCCAAAAAATCCTTCCAGGAAAGGCCAAGCTCCCCTGCGAATTTCCTAAAATACTTCTCCATAAGATCTACAGCAAATCGCTCATTCCCGGCAGGTACAGGCGTATGGGTTGTAAAAACATGGGTGGACCATACAGCCTGGAGTGCTTCAGTGAAGGTCAATCCCTTTTCCCTGATCAGCAATCTGATGCGTTCAAGGCTCAAAAAGGCTGAGTGTCCTTCATTCATATGGATGACTGCCGCATTTATTCCCAGGACCTTTAAAGCCCGAATGCCCCCAACCCCTAAAAGAATCTCCTGTCTTATCCGCATTTCCCGGTCTCCGCCGTATAAGGTGGCTGTTATAACCCGGTTTTCAGAGGAATTCTCTTCGATATTTGTATCCAGTAAATAGAGTGAAATTCGGCCAACACGCGCTTCCCAAATCTGGGCTATAACAATAGAGGAACCAATATCAACACTGACTTTCAAAGGATCGCCGTTCTGATCCGTACAGAGATAAACCGGCATGTTATACCAGTCGTTTTCCGGGTAGGCCTCCAGCTGAAATCCATCCGGGTTCAGATACTGCTGAAAGTATCCCTGCCTGTACAGAAGACCCATACCCACCAGGGGAAGCCCGAGATCTGAAGCAGTCTTTAAGTGGTCCCCTGACAAAACACCCAAGCCCCCGGAATAGATAGGCAGACCTTCATCCAGTCCATATTCCATGGAAAAATAGATGATTGCATTTCGGTCGGGACCTTTATACCATCGCTCCCCGGCGATGTATTTCCTGAACTTTTCATACACAACATCCATGGCTGCTATAAAGGAATCATCGGCAGCCACCTCTTCAAGTCTTTCCTGGGATACAAGACCCAGGACCCGGGCAGGGTTCTGGCGGGAGCCTAACCAGGCATCATAGTCCAGCCGCATGAAGAGCCTGACAGCCTCAAAGTTCCAGCTTAACCACAAATTATGGGCAATTTCATCAAGAGGTTTTAGCCTTTCGGGTATATTGGGCTTTACTGTAAAGGAAATCGTCTTCATATTTCACCTCAATATTTTATATTTTCACTATACCATTCAATCTCTCTGTCTCTCACTGTAATCATTGCCATCCTCTTGTGTTTATCCTATTTAACTTCAATAATATAGTTTAATTCTTCTTGATCAGCTATATGTTTTTTATTATTTTTTTCACATGAAAGATGAAGAAAAAACCAAAGAACAACTTATAAATGAGCTTACAGAAATGCGTCCAAGGATTTCTGAATTGGAAACTTCAGTTACCTTGTACAAGCAGAAGGAAGATGAGTTCAGAGAGATCAACGACTACCTTGAGAACCTGCTTAACTACGCGAATGCTCCTATCATCGTCTGGGACCCGGGGTTCAGAATCACCCGCTTCAACCATGCCTTCGAGCGCCTGACGGGTTATGCAGCCGAGGAGGTTATCGGCCAGGAATTGCATATGCTCTTTCCTGAAGCAAGCAGAGAGGAATCACTGGGCAAGATCGAACGTACCTTGAGCGGAGAATACTGGGAATCGGTGGAAATCCCGATTCTTCACAAAGAAGGAGACAGCCAGATAACACTCTGGAACTCAGCTAATATCTATGCCGGGGACGGCACTACTCTTTTAGCCACCATTGCCCAGGGGCAGGACATCACGAAACAAAAGCAAGCTGGGGAGAAAATCCTGCAGCAAAATGTTTTCTTAAATAATATATTAGAATCTCTCACTTATCCCTTCTATGTTATAGACGTCAATGATTATACGATTAAGATGGCTAATACAGCCGCAAACCTAGGTAATTTATCGGAAAAACTAACCTGTCACGCCCTTACCCACCAAAGCAGCAAGCCTTGCGGAGGCATAGAACATGTTTGTCCGCTTGAAGAGTTAAAGAAAACTAAAAAACCGGTAACTGCAGAGCATATTCATTACGATGAAGATGGTAATACCAGAAACATTGAAATTCACGGCCACCCAATTTTTGATACCGAAGGCAACGTCATCCAGATGGTAGAGTATTGTTTTGACATCACCGAGCGCAAGCAGGTGGAGGAGGCACTTAGGGAGTCAGAGGAGAGATATCGCGCCTTGGTGAATCTGGGAGGTAAGGTTGGGGAGGCTATTATCATGCTGCAG
>JAUVUV010000227.1 GCA_030604975.1 Candidatus Glassiibacteriota bacterium
AACCCGCCCCGCCTGGTGGTGACCCACAGCGGCCCACAGGCTAGTGATACGCCACCGAATCCGGGATTTCCCTCCACCAGCAAACTGAAACACGGGGTCTATATCTCGGATGGCTCATCGCTCAGCTCATATAATGATATAAAATCCGCCATCGCTGCGGTGAAACCCGGCCAGGAAATCGTTCTCGGGCCCGGGATCTATTATGAAACATTCGACCTCAATCCTGACGCTACGGCTGACATGCCACTCAAAATCCGGGGAGATGGCAACCCACGGCCCATTATCGACGGCACGCTCAACCAAACTGCCTGGGCAAAGGGCGATCGCGGCCGGAGTGACAGGGGGCTGATCCGTGTTTCAGGTGACTTCTGGACCCTTGAACACCTTGAAATACGCAATGCCCACCCCTGGGGTGAATCCCCCCAGCAGAACTCGGCATGCATTTTCATTCTTGACTGCACTGGTGTCACGGTACGGGATTGCGGGGTTTATTTCGGGAGCAACGGAATTTTCGCCACCTCCACAACGGAAAACCTCACACTGGAATACAACGAGGTGGCTTACAACAGTTTTCCGGGCAGGGGATACAAACACGGTCATTATATCTCTGGCCCTGGAATTACCACCGTCCGTTTTAACCATATTCACCATAACGGCGGGACAAATTTCAAAAGCCGTTCCGAGCACCTTGTTTTCTACTGCAACTATGTGCACAGTGCAGGCAGCTACCACCTCGATCTTTCCGCGGGCAAATGGGAAGACCAGGATGCCATCCTGACCGGCAACCTGATTGTCACTGACAACGAACACCGCGCCAATCCGCAGTTCATAGTATTCGGGGAAAATCGTCACGGCGGCTCCCTGCACCTTTACAACAACACTTTTATCAACCTCTATCCCGATGGATACGCATTTGTCAACATGTGGTTCCCCGGCGACGCCAAGCTTCTGGGCACGACTCTGGAAGCCTACAACAACGTGTTTCACCATCGCCCATACTGGGGAGGTGAAAAATTCTACCGCTCCGAAAGGAACGTGCCCGTACTCGGGGCCAACAACTGGTTTACCACAGGAACCGAGGCCGTGCCGGATAACCTGAAGAATACAATTTTCGGTGAAGAACTGGGCGTTATTGATTTAATGGGCGGGGATTTCAGGCCCTCGGCAGCAAGCCGGCTCATTGATTCGGCCACCCCCGCAAGCCCCGAACTGCCGGACCACGAGTACGTTCACCCGCGCGTGAAAAAGGGGCGCGAAATCACGGGGAAGAAAATCGATATCGGGGCCTTTGAAGCTGCAATTGAGTAAACCCGGCAGACTGGTTAAACAGCCTTAGAAATATGCCATTTTTATTAAGAATCGAAACTGACCTGCCCCCCGAAAACGAGTCCAGAGATTATGAGAGCAGGCTAATTTTTTAAGCTTGCTGAGGTGTAATTTCTATTGGTTTGTTTTCAGGGGGCAGGTCAGTTATCCAGCTGGACACCGTGCTTGGTAGCATATTCCTGAGTCTTTTGCACCAGCTTTTCGCGCCATTCTTCGAGATCCATCCGCTGGAAGGGAGCGATCAGGTAGTCGAGTCCCCGGCGGCGGCCGGCGAAACCGTCCTTAACATCGCTGCCGATGTACAGGTACTCCCTGCCGTTGTAATCTCGGTTCTTGGGATAGCGACTTTTCTCCCAGGTCTGCACCACATGCTGCCACATCCTTTCGCGACGGGCGAGCAGCCGACGGACCTCTTTTTCCGCGGCCAGCAGGTGGCTGACCTTTGTTTCCGCATTGTCCTCTTTTCCCGCTTCCGCAGCCGCCAGCAACGATTTTTCGGCGCTTTCCAGTGCCAGGATCGTTTCCGGGAAGTGTCTTTCCAGGTAGGCTACCGAGAGAAAGACTTCCAGGTTGTAGCGGTTACGTTCCACCCGAGCCAGCCTGTCGCTGAGCATATGGATCAACTGGTCGATTTCATCCCGCCTGCTGCGGGCATCGGCAAGGATTTTCGCGTACTTGCGGGAGAACAGCTCTGCCTCTTGCCCCGCTTCGGCGGCTTTCAGCGGCGGCACACCGAGAGTGAGATCCCAGCGCTGGGTGCCGATTCCCGGACCCTGGGAGTTGCCGTATGCCAGCGGCCTCTCCCTGGAAATCACCCTGTCCCAGCCCGCTTCAAAGAAACGCGCTCCTTTCTGCAGCAGCCGGTAAACACCGGCCATGTTTTCGCCTCCCTGGCCGTAGAAAACTTCCATGAAGTCCGCCACGCTCTGTTCGATTTCCGGCGCGTAAGAACTCCAGGCATACTGGGTCACAGTGATCCAGCCCAGCCAGAAAGTTTCTTCGTGCGGCCCCGACGTATCCCACGATGCGGCAAATGAACCGAGCGGGTCTGCCCCCGCCTCGATAGCCCCGCGGGGCTTGCGCGCAGCCACGTACAGCCGACCTTCGAAGTCGCTCCCCCGGTAAAGGGTGTTGAAGTAGTTGGGGAATAGTAGTTCAGCGCCGTGCATCGAGGTGTAGGATAACTGACGCACACGGTTGCCTCCCTCGATTATTTTCCGGCTGATATTGACGTAACCGTCCTCCAGCCAGATCACACCGTTGATCAACCCATCCGGCAGAAGGGGCACGTGCCTTGGCAGCAGCGGGTATTCGACCCAGGTGATCATTTTCCGTCCCCGTTCGGCCAGCCAGCCGTGGGCGCGGTTGACGAACTCCAGCCAGATCCTGCTCCTGTTTTCAGGGTTATACTCCCTTTCGCACTTGTCGCAGATCCCGGCATAGTAAACTTCATCGGTAGCCACGTGGAAATATTCCACTCCCGGCGTGGCGTCGATCAGGTCCTGGTACAGGTCGAAGATGAGCTGAATTGCATCCTCATCGCACATACAGGCCTGGTAGTTGCTGCCGTCTGCCCTCAGGTGGGCGAACTGCGGGTGCTTGAGCACGTAGCTGAAATGCCCCGGAGCCTGAACCACCGGTACGATCTGGATGTTGCGCTCAAGGGCGTAGCGGGCGAACTCCTGCATCTCTTCCTTTGTATAGGCCCCCGGACAGCCGGCTATGGGCCGACGAGGGAACTCGTACTTGTCGATTATCTCAAAGCCCACGCAGTTAACCTTGAACAGCGCCAGCCAGTCCAACAGTCTCCGGATCGTTTCCGGCCTTTTCTGGTGATGCAGGAAGTCCCAGTGGATAAAACGGAGCTCCAGGTCCGGCCAATCGGTGATAACGCCTACGGGCAGGGTCAGCTTTCCATGTTGCTGACGTTTCAGTAACTGAAGGAAACTCTGTACTCCGTAGAACAGGCCCTGCACCGTGTTGCCGGTTATCTCAACCATGTGATCGGTTATTTCCAGCTTGTAGGCCTGGGCTGCTGTTCTGTCGGTTTTCGCCCCTTTCGCTGTACCCGGCACCACCCGCAGCACTATCCTGCCGCTTCCGGTACCCTCAAAACTCAGCCTGTGCAGCTTATCAGACCAGTTGCGGATCCAGCCGGCGCTGAATCGGCCTTCCGGGCCGGTTTCTATACCCCAGCTCTCATCTACGACTATATCTCCCTCGGACAGCTTCACCTGTTGCGGAGCAGGGATCAGGCTGTAACCCCGCTCGCGCAGTTCTGTCAGGAATGCGAGGCCGGAACCGGTGGTCGAAAACGTGGCTAACAGAGCCAACAGCAGGTAGGACAGCAGTCTGTTCATCTGGAAACTCCGCAGGTTTGGATGGCAGATACAAAGGTTGATCGATTTCAGCGTGACCTCCCCCCAGGAACTTTACCACTAATTATGAAAGGATTCAAGAGTTGGATTCGAACTGAATAATAAAATGCCAGATATTTGATCGAATATTTCCTGCACTGAATTTCCTGCAGAATTTTTAAAATAGTCCTGCCGGGCCCGCCATTAAAGGGTTTGCCGGAAACGACAGGCCCTTTTCTTTTGGAAGTGAATTTTTACTCCGCACATGAACATTTGGGCTGAAAGTGTAACTTGATTTTGGAACAAAATACTACCACTTACTCCAAAGATATACATCTCAATTTATTCTATTTACTAAGATAGGGGTTCACATGTCTCTTCCAATGGTTAAAGACCTGTTAAGAGTCGGTTCTGTCATCATGGTTGCTTTCAGCTGTTCCGGGAAAGTCGAAAACGATTGGCAATACTCCGCTGACCTTGATCACGATGGATTGCCTGATACCGTGAAGGTCATGGATTTGAACGGTAACGGGCGGCCAGACAAAATAGGAGATTTACATATAACTGAGCATGAGGATTCACTTAAGGCCTGGTTATGGACCGAAGCAGAATTCGATCTTGATGGAGAGCCGGATGAATTGAGGATTTATATTGACCGGAACAAAGATGGGCGTATTGATACAACCGAAGGATGGTATTGGCGTTGCCTCGACCTGGATGATGATGGAATCTGTGATGATGAGGATTCGGACCTTCACGAACTGGACCTCACAGGGAAAGGATTTCCGCACCAGAGGATCAGGTACCGGGATACTGACGGCGACGGTGATGCTGACTTGCGCTGCGACTATCCTACTTACAGACTTGACGACTCCAGCAGGAAAACAAGTCTCTATATTACTGGTAACCGCTGTATGAGGGAGACCTGGACAGGGCCGATTTATGGTTTCAGTCGCTGGCTTTATCTGGATGATGATGACGACAATAATCTGATGTGGGATTTTGATGGCGCCGGCACA
>JAUVUV010000021.1 GCA_030604975.1 Candidatus Glassiibacteriota bacterium
ACCGGCAGGTATTCCGGCGGTGCTTCCAAGGTCTTCAGTGGAAGGAGGTTTTTGCGCTGGCTCTGCTCCGGTCTCCACCGGTTCAGGCGCTGGAGCTGAGGTTTCAGGTTCGGCTGCCTGCTCCCCCGGCGGAGCTTCACCCTCCGCCGAGACGAAGGCGGTTCCCTCTACTATATTCCCTGCCTTTTCAGGGGCTGCATCCTCTGTAGTCTCTTGCGCCGCTCCGGCGGCAGCCCGGTCTCCCTCTTCGCCGGCGGCAGAAGATTCCTGTCCCGCAATCCAGGTCGCCGGAACGCTGGTCGGGGCAGATTCGCTGATCTGGCTTCTCTGAATGCCGGGGATATAAACTTTATTGACAAATAATATCAGAGCGGCGAAAAAGCCCAGGATTATGGAAAACATTATCGGGATGTGAATGGGCCAGCGCCGGGCAGCTTTCTCTTTGCCCTTTTTCGCCACGGCTACCGGCACCGCGCGCGGGGCCCCTGTGGCAGTTGGCGCTTTCCTGGCTGTCGGTTCGCCTGAAGGTGGTTTAGGGGGCGCGGGTATGCCCTTTGGAGCTCCCTCCTCTTTCTTCAAATGGAAAGGAGGAGGTGGGGCGACACGGCTACCTCCCTTACGCTGCGCTTTTTTCAAGGCATCTGCAATGATACTCATCGAACTGCTCTCCAACTCCTGGTGAGAAAGTCATCTCAGAGGCCAGGAACCCAACCTTTCAACCAGGATCTGGCTCAAACCGGCCTCTTCGATGCGGTCGGCCAGGAATGAGGATTGTTCTTTCTCCTCGAAAGCCCCGGCATAAAGCCGGTAAACAGGGGTTTCGTCCCTAGTTTCCAGTTGAAAAATATAGGCCGGAATCCGCCAGCGGCTCATATACTGGCTGCGTTTTTCCTCCGCCACCCGGCGGTCGGTAAAATCGCCCAGATTGAACGCAAGAGAGGTTTCCACGACCCTTACGCTGCCGGCCTTGATTATTCCCCGGTCCACCAGGTCATTGAGTTCTGCGCGTGAGGAAGCTTTGGACGGAAACCCACCGTAAAATAGCCTGTACCAGCGTCCCCCAAGCTGAACGATATGCAAGGGAACGATGTAAAGCTCCTTTTGGAGCCCCTGCTCGGAAAGAAGCCTCATCTGCTCGAGACCGTCATCCAGATTCTGAAACGCCCCGAGCTGAATGGAAAACGCCAGCCGCACTGCCGGAAACACGGTCTGGGGAAGGGAGGCTTTTTGTTCCAGCACTGTCTGTGAAGCCTTCCTCTGCCCTGTCCCGACCATACCGACACTGAAGAGTATAAACAGAAGGCCGGCAGCAGCCAAGGCTGCTAGAAACCATAAAAGAATTTTACGCGACTTACTTTGGCTGTCTAACAGCCAGGAGAGAAAAGCCTCCTTTTGCCTTTCCCAGGGCTGGGCAACCGCCTCTTCAGGTGGAGGCTCAGCCGTAGAATCTCCTTCTCCCTGTTCGCTCAGTTTCAGTATGCTAGTATCTTCACCTGAAAAACGCCGGTCAGCGCCAGGTGTACTTTCCTCCATTCCGTCTGTTTCTTCCAGATTGCCTTCCAGTGAATCACCACAGCGTAGCACCAGGTCGGAATCCACCGTGCGTACCTGGTCGACATAAGCAGCAAGCAGGCAGCGCTCGCAGATCAGGTTTACCAGACGGGGCACGCCGCTGGAATAGTGATAGATATTCCGGTAGGCCTCATCCGTAAAGGTTACCGAGCTGTTCGAACCGGCAACGAACAGCCGGTGTTCCACATACCTTTTAGTTTCCTCGTAGATAAGGGGTTTAAGCCGGTAGCGAATTGAAATTCGCTGGTTTAACTGTCGAAGATCGGGCTGTTCCAGCTTGCGCTTGAGCTCGAGCTGGCCGACCAGTGCAATCTGAAGCAGCTTCTGCTTTGTGGTTTCAAGGTTCGAGAGAATCCTTATCTGCTCGAGCACCTGGGGTGACAAGTTTTGCGCCTCGTCGATTATCAGTACGGCGTTACCGTCTTTTTCCGCAAGTTTGAGCAGATGAGCGTTAAGCTGGTCGATAAGTTCTTTTTTGGTCAACCGGCTCCGGCGGCCCGGCTCGACTTTCTTAAGAATGTTTTCCAATACACTCTTGCCTGGCATCAGCGGGTTCAACTCAAGGGCGTTCTGGGTCTCTGAGTCCAGGCTTTCGAATATCTTGCGGCTTTCTTCTCCGGTTTCACCCTCTTTGCCGGCAATATCGAGCCGGATGTCGAAATCCTGTACGATGGCTTCCAGAAGATCCCGCTCGCTGAGCATGGGGTTGAGAATCAGCGCACTGGTCACGTTCTTATCGAGCCTTTCCAGCAGTTCCCGGCAGATCGTGGTTTTACCGGTGCCAATATCGCCGACGATAAGTATGAAGCCCTCATGCTCCTGGATACCGTAAGTCAGGTGGTCCAACGCCTGACGGTGATTTTCGCTCAGGTACAGGAACCGCGGATCAGGAGTCAGAGAGAATGGCTTCTCTTTAAGTTTAAAAAAATCGAGGTACATAAGCCCGGCAAACTCGCATTTTCTACGGACTGGGTGTATCAAAACAGATTGAAGTTATTGCTTATTGCTTGATAAAGCTGCCTTGATTGATTTCGTATCTTTTTACCATTTCCTTGTAATCCAGAAGCTGTTCAGCTGTAATTTCTTCCGAGGTTCTGCTGAAATTGATATAAGGAGTAAGCAGGATTACCAGTTCTACTTTAGCGCGGTCCTTTTTTACCTGCTTAAACAGGTTGCCCAGGATCGGCAGCTTCGAAAGGATCGGGACCTCCTTGATTTCCTCCAGCTCGCGTTCCTGTATCAGGCCGGCGAGAATAATGGTCTGCCCGTGACGCACCTTGGCCACAGTATCCAGTTCCCGCACATCTGTAATCGGGCTGGTGCTAAGCCCATCCGGGCTTGTTGCCACAGCGGCAATCGAGGTAATCGATGGCCTGATCGACATGATAATCAGCCCATCATCGCTGATTTGGGGTGTAATGTTGAGCACCACGCCGGTAGGCTGCTGGATCGGAATGTAGTTGACTACCGGTTGTGTCGCAGGGCTTGTAGCCGTGGCCGGCTGTCCCGGGGTTTCCTGCCTCTGGAAGAAAGTTTCGTTCCGGGCGATCCTGATCACGGCAGGCTGATTATTCAGGGTGCTCACCTGCGGGCTTTGGAGAATGTTTACAGTGCCGTGTTTGGACATTGCGGTAAGAATGGTGTTAATATTCTTGTTGGAGACACCCATCTGGAACTCGCGCGCCGTAGGGCTGAGCACCTGGCTTGCCACCGCCCCTCCGGGGAGTGCGCCGGCGAGGTTGGAAACACTCTTCAGATCCGGAATCATTGACCAGTCAAGCCCTGCCTCGAAACTGTTTGTCAGATTGATCTCGATAAAACGGGCCTCTATCAGTACCTGGCGTTGGAGACTCGCCTGCATAGCCTCGATAAATTTTTCAGCCCGGGCAAGTATGTCCGGTGTGGCGGTTACCTGCACTATTCCTGAGGAGGGTTCAACAACAAGCTGGTGGCCTGTTTCCGGATCCGAACCCGCAAAGCTGCCTTCAGGAGTCAATGCAGCGGATTCGTCAACACCTGTATTGAGAACGATTTCCTGCAAAGCGTTCTTGATATCCGTCCAGAGATTAACTATGATCTGGGTTTGCAAGGTTGTGGTGCTCTGAGGGATAAGCCCGCCGGCTGCAGCGCCGCCCTGGCCGGTGATAGCCATGGTTCCAATCACCTGGCGGGCGGTATTCAGGTAGTTAAGGTAGAAAATCCTGGTTTCCAGTTTAGGGACGGAAACGTAGATAAAATTATCCTCGATCTCGTAGGTGTAGCCTTTTTTACCCAGAGCTATTTCCAGGAACTTGAAAAAAGTAATATTCCTGAGGCTGAGTGTGAGGGTATCTTCAACAGCCGGATCGAGGACAAGATTATAAGACATTATGTCGCACATCGACTGAAGCGTGGAACCGAGATCGGCCTCCACAAGATTAATGTCAAAAACGTTTTCCGCTCTTTTGAAAGTGTAGTCAGGCTGCTTTTCCTGCTCGATCTGGGGCAGTATGAGTTCCTCCATCTGTTCGTTTTCGGCTGGTTCCTGCAGACTGATCCTGGTGCGCTCGGAATCTGCCCTCACGGTACTGCGGCGCGCTGTCTGTCTCCTGGTGCAGGATAAATCTGACACAAGCAACAGGATCAAAAGCCCTATCAGCAACAGTCGAACCGATGAAGCCGGAGGCAAAAGTTTTCTCAGCCATTTAAACATCGCAAATCCTCCATTCCGGTATGATCTCGTTTATTTTTTAATTCATCGGGAAATTAAAAAAACTGCTCTGCCAGAAGGAAATGAGCAAAAAACGCACCAGTTGGGTAAAGCTTGGAGTTGACGGAAACCAAGCTCATCATGGTACTTTTTTCCTCAATCTTCAGGCAAATATTTCCCATATAAACCCTGTCATGGGATAAAATAACTTCTTAGCACAATTCTACCTCCGACAAGCGGGAGGTTTCTGGTAATTTCAAGGTTTACTACCTCGACCAGGCGATCTATATTCTGCAAGCCGTTCAGAAAGCCGGCCAGGGAAGAATAGCTGCACTCGAATGCAAGTTCTATCGAATAACCGCTATGATTTATCCCTCCATTGTCATAGCTCTTTTCGGAATTCTCCAGTTCACGGCGCTTAAAATTTTGCAGCTCATATTTTTCAGCCAGCGTAGAAAGCTGGACGTATAGTTCAATTATCTGCTTTCCCCTGGGAAGCCTGCGGTTTAGATCTTTTTCAAGGCTTACCCACTCAGCGCGCTCCTGTGCAGTGGCTGGATTGAAAACGTTGAGCTGCCGAACCATGCTTTCAATCTGCGACCTCGCGGCTGTCGGCTGAGACCTGTATTTAGAGATTTTTTCTAACTCAGGCTTGAACAGGCCGTACCAGATAATCCCGAACAAGAACAGAATGCCCAGGGGGAAAATAACTTTTTTTATACCTGTTGGTAATCTCATCATAGGTTAAAGATCAGACCTTTAGTTTACAATCTATTTTGAATTCGAGAATATAAATTTCGCCTTCCCTGTGATTGGATAAAAAAGGTTCTGCGACCTCGCTGAAAAGGCCGGAACTGGTTAAACGATTGAAAAAGGTATTGAAAAATGCATCCGGCTCGGCAATCCCGTTTCCCTTGACCTGCCCGATTATCTCGGTGGTGTTTTCGTTTTCCCGATCCACTTTCAGACCGAAGAGTATAACATTTTCCGGAACGTAATGGCTCAAGACGATAAGCAGATTTTCCACAGTGTTGTGTTCAGCCGTAAAACGTGCCAAAAACTCTTTCCTGGTTCTGGCCAGCTGTCGCTGTGCAGTTACCTTGGCGAGATCATCGAGTTTCCTGGTCAGATCGGCGATAACCTGTACCTGATTTTCCTGGGCCAGCATAGTTTCAAGCTCCAGCCTGGTGTTGCGAACCATGACATACCCGGTGGTCATAAGGATCAGAGAAACCACCGCTGCTGCACTCAGGATAAAGCGGCGGGCCCTGGCCTTGTGCCTATTGATATAGTCTGGCGGGACGAAATTAACCTTGGCGTCACGCAAGTTCTGCATTGCCGCCCCGAGAGGCAGAGCCAGGGAGGGAAAAATCCGCTCCAGCTTGGAGGCCCGGTCACCCAGGTGATCAGTCTGTAATGCGGAAATGGGAGAGAAAAGAGCCGCCTGTATGCCCAAATTGCTCTCGAATGATTTGACAAGATCTCCAAGATTAAAAGCCTCGCCGCTGAGCACAGCAAAGCTCACCCCCTCGCCGCGGAAACGCTGCTTAAAGTAAAGCAGGCTGCGATTGACCTCGATCAGCAACCTGTCCTGATCAGCGATGTAACGCTCACTGGCGAATCTCCGACTGGCCTCCAGCGGCATCTTTGCTTCTTCTTTCGGCTCCTCCTTTGCCAGAACGGACTGGAATTCGCGCGAAAACATCCAATTACCGCGGTTGGCGATAACCAGATAACTTCTGTCTCGCTCCAGGTGGATCATCACCGTGATTTTTTTAAGGTACTGCTCTCCCATCACACCCAGCGCTGAAATAAGCGCCAGGGGTACACTCGTAATCAGCTGTGTATCAAGACCTGCCTGCTCCATCAGGGTGATGATCCGCTTTAAACTCTCCCTAGGAATCACACCGATCAACACGTCGGATTTACGCCCCTTTCTGGCGCTTTTGTCGTACCACAAGTCGAAAGCGATATCCTTGGGAGTCGCTCCAGGCACGATTTTTTTAAGTTCCCGGCGAACAATCGCCTGCATTTCGTTCTTTCCGAGAATCGGCAGGGTGACCTGGCGGAGTTCGGTCCCCTTTTCATAGACTGTGGCGTGGACATTGCGCCCGCCGATCCCTTTTTCCTCCATCAATCCCAGAATCTGGTCTGCGGCCTCATGCACATCCTCCATCAGCGGGTCGATAGCCGAAAAATTCACGATCCTGGGGGGATCGACCCCTTTGTCGACTTCCAGGACACGCAGCATATCTGCGGCAATCTGAACCCCAATCACATTTTTGCCTGCACCGCGGAAAAACCCGAGCTTATCCAGCAGGTTAGCAGGCGAAAAGAGGGATTTAGCCCCCCTCTTAGCAGTGGTATCTCTCTCGGCCATTCAAGCCTCTACAGAATATTGATTTTTCCAGTATTAAGGCCCTGGAATCTTGTCCCTAAAAGCCAACAACGATTGCCAGAAACCCAAGTCAGGGATTTTTTTTCATCTTAATAGTAGAAACCCCTGCCCTCTCCTCTTTACCAGTCTCCAGAGTAAGAGTCCTTCTCTTGCCGCCGTATTCCAGAACTACCGAGCGGCCGGTAATCTCGACTATCTTTTCTCCTCCGGTCATGTCCCCAATATCAAAGATACGACCGTCGATCATTGCCCGGTATTTCCCTGTGACGTTGTCCTTGATCAATCCGCTAAGTTTCAGATCGGGGGGAGAAATCTGTGAAGGTTCAGCCGACTCCAGCAGCAATTTGTCGAAAGTTTCTCCCTCGGCAATGGCCTGTATCTCTTCCGGCCACAGAAACGGATTTCGCCCAACCGTGTCGGGAAACTGCCCAACCGGCCCGGAGGAAAGCTCATTCTCCGCCTCCTGGGCAGCCTGGGCTCGAGTCTCACTGCCTGGCCTGGAGGCAGAGGCCTGTTCGATCTGCGACAACTCCTTGCGCGGCGGTGGCCTCAGGGCCTGTATCGCCGGTGTGGAAACTGTAGTCTGCTGTTTGAAATAACTGATCCAGTTATACACTCCGAGCAAAATGGCACCCGAGGCCAGCACTGCTGCTATGATATACTTTAAGCGCATCTTCAGTCCCTGGTAACCGTAAAAATAACACTGTCGGCAGCGCCACCGGGATTGGTGACAATGATATACAATTGCCTGTCTCCACCGAAAAGCCACCAGTCGCAATCCCCCTGGCATCTCATCTGCGTCTGGCTGTCCCAAG
Source organism: Candidatus Glassiibacteriota bacterium (assembly GCA_030604975.1). Classification (GTDB taxonomy): domain Bacteria; phylum Gemmatimonadota; class Glassbacteria; order GWA2-58-10; family GWA2-58-10; genus JAUVUV01. Next base: position 7,475 of record JAUVUV010000021.1, read on the forward strand.
TATATCCGTCCAGGGAGAAGGTGGATGCGTATTGCCCGCCGGTATTGACCTGGGCTCCGGATAAAAACCCGCCGCCGGTGATTGTAACCACCACGTCCTGAGTATTCCTCACGGCACTGTTCGGATTGAGCACCGAGATAGACGGTATCACCGCTTCGACAGTGAAAGTTGCTTCATCGTACCTGGCATCCGGGTTTGTCAGCCTGACCGTGCCCGGACCTGTCGGTCCGACTCCCGCTACATCGATAGTCACCCGGACCTCGTTGCTGCTGATATATGTGGGACCGGAAACTATGCTGACCGCGGAATTGGAGAAAATAACCGTACAGCCGCTCTGGAAATTCTGTCCCTGAATGGAGATCAACATTCCGGTATCACCCTGAGTGGCTGAGGCAGGAGCTACCTGAGTAATAGAGGGCGAGGGTGTGCCGCGTTTGACAATCACCTCAAAAAGATCCTGGCCGGTGCCCCCTGATTGACCGGGGTTGGTTACAGTGACGTCACGAAACCCTATCGGGGCCTTTTTATCGATATCAACATTGATTACCAGCTGGCTGGCCCCGTTAAAAGTCGCCGGCACGGTCTTCACGGTGACCCCGGTGACGCTGAAAGTGACTGTTGCGCCGCTCTGGAAATAAGCCCCGTCGATAGTCAGGGTCAGCTTTTTTTTACCCTGTTCGCCGTAGTTCGGGGTCAGATTGTTCACAAGCGGCACCGTGGTGCCTCCCGGCCCGCCCCCCACTGTGGGATCATAGGGATCCGGATCGATCGCATTGGGTGTGCCATCGCCGTCTATGTCCTTATCCATGTCGTCGGGGATGCCGTCACCGTCTGTGTCCTCCAGCCTGTCTGGCAGGCCGTTGCCGTTGAGATCAGTATCCAGCCGGGTCATGTAATCCGCATCCTCCAGAGTGACCCGAATCTTGGTGACAGCTCCGGGATAAATGGTAACCACTTCCTTGATCTCGGTCGCCGGATCCTGGATCGCCTTGGCCGCATTGACAGTGAGCATAAGTTTACCCTGGTGCACCGCTGAAGGCAGGGCGAAACGCATGTCACCGGTACTGAAAGTGAGCGGCATGATGTCCGGTGTACCGTTGTTGGCATAGGCCAGAGTTGCTGTTACCTGTTCCTGAGCTGCGTCGGTAATCAGCCGGCCGTTGATATAAACCTGCACTTCGAGCTGACCCTGGTAGGTAGTGAGCGGGTTCTCCGGATAGACCAGATCGTCCCCTGTTCCGTTATTATCAGTTCTGTCCTGGCCGTAACTCCTCACCTGGATCGGACTCGGATCGATCACATAAGACATCCCATAGATATCCTCAGTATTGAAACTCACCCCGAGAGCGAGATAAGGACCATTCCAGGTGATCCCCTGCCCGGTGCTGTCAATCAGCTGAGCTACTGAATCCGGCAGCCTGCCCACATCGCCTACATAGCCGAAATAGTCCTCTGCAGGAACTCCCATCGTGGCCTCATATATCGCCTGCAGGTCCTGTTGAGTACGTTCATAACGTGCCTGGTTCAAGCGATTGAATAAAACCGGGACTATGGCACCAGCCAGCACGGCAATAATCGCCATGACCACTATGATCTCGATCAAGCTGAACCCTGAAGATTTTTTCATCTGATTTTATTCTTTAGTTATTGTGAATCGCCCCTGTTATCCCCCTGCCAATTGCTGAAGTGACAACATGGGCAGGATTATGGACAGAACAACGAAAAGGACCACGACCCCCAGCAAGATAATTACCAGGCTTTCGAGTGCAGTAAAAAGTCTCTTGACAGTCTGCGGGACTTCCCTGTCATAATATTCAGCAACTCTCTGCAGGGTTTCCTCCAGGCTGCCTGTTGTCTCGCCGATTGTGACCATTCGCACGACCATCGGCGAAAATTCCTTGCTCTCCCGCAGGGCTCCGGCCACTGACTGTCCCGCGCCGACCTGAAGGCGCGCTTTGCGCACAACATCGGCAAGCACCGCGTTGCCGACCACCCGTTCGACAACCTCCAGGGCGTTCATAATGTTGACTCCCGCACCGAAAAGGGAGGCCAGGTCATGGGAAAACCTGCTCAAGGCGATCTTACGCGACAGTTCGCCGAAAACCGGAATTTTCAGCTTAATCCTGTCCAGAACCATTCTTCCCTGGGGTGTCCTGTTTGCAGCACGAAGGCCCACGAAAGCGGCTATGATTCCGGCAAGCAGAAGCCACCAGAAATTCTGGAAGAAACTGCTGATCGCGATAACGATCCTTGTCGGTAAAGGCAGGGGGATATTGAAACCGTCAAAAATGCTAAGAAACCTGGGCAGTACGAACGTAAACATGATACAGATCAGGCCACCCAGCGCGCACATTACGATTATCGGATAGGTGGTAGCCTGCTTGATCGTGCCAACCAGTTCATCCTGCCATTCCAGAAATTTGACAATTTCTCTCAGCACTTCATCCAGGCGCCCTGTTGTTTCCCCGCTTTTCAATATCGCGATATACAGTTCGTTGAAAACCTCCGGATGCTGCTCGAAAGCTTCCGAGATACTGCTTCCCTCCTCGATCTGGCTCTTGATCCCGCGTATGACACTCTTGAAACGCGGGTTCTCGGTCTCCTCTATCATGTCGTCCAGACCCTGCAGCAACGGTACTCCCGCGCCGATAATTGTTGCAAGATGCACGGTGAAAGAGATCAATTCGGACCGATTGACATGTGCCCGGACAGTCCTCCCGCGACCGGCCGGTGCGCTGCCTCCTGCGGGCGCGCCCTTTTTGTTGGTTTCTTTCGCGGAGATCAGATAAAGGTTCTGATTATCAAGCGCGGATTCGAGTTCTTCCTCGCCCTCGGCGGTGAACAGACCCTTTATTGTTTTACCCTCATCGTTTGTCGCCTTGTACTTGTAAGTCGGCATCCACGTATTCTCCAGAATCGAAATCCACCATTAAATTTTTCAACGGCCGGTATAGGTAACCCTGAGCACCTCTGCGATACTGGTCTGGCCGTTAACCGCCTTGATCAGCGCATCGTGGAAGAGGGTCATCATTCCCTCCTCGATCGCAACGGCCTGGATTTCCGGCTCATCGGCGCGCTCGAGGATCAATTTTTCGATGCGCTGGCCGACACTCAATACTTCGTATATCGCGCACCTGCCGCTGTAACCTGTCTCGTTGCAGGTATTGCATCCCTTGCCCTGGTAAAACTTGTACTTGCGATCTCCCTCTTTCAGGCCGAGCTTGCCCCACTCCTCTTCCGTGGGTGTATATTCGGTTTTACAGTCAGGGCAGATCTTGCGAATCAGGCGCTGGGCAACCACGCCGATCACCGAACTGGAAACCAGAAAAGACTCGATTCCCATGTCTATCAGCCTGGGGAAAGCGCTCGCTGAATCGTTCGTATGCAAGGTGCTGAATACCAGATGTCCGGTCATTGCTGCCTGGATCGCGATCTCTGCGGTTTCCACGTCTCTGATCTCTCCGACCAGGATAATGTCCGGGTCCTGCCGAAGGATGGAACGTATACCTGCGGAATAGGTAAAACCGGCTCTCACGTTTATCTGGCCCTGGCGAATGAGCGGGATTTCATACTCAACAGGGTCTTCGAGCGTGATAATCTTACGCTCCGAATTATTTAAATAGGTCAATGCTGCATAAAGAGTCGTAGTTTTTCCGCTGCCTGTAGGGCCGGTGACCAGGATAATACCACTGGGGCGTGAAATCATGCGTTTGAAATGCTCGAGGTTTTTCGGCGTAAAGCCGAGCTTGTCCAGGCCGAGGATCACCTTAGCCTTGTCCAGCAGTCGCATCACGATATTCTCACCGTGCACGGTAGGAAAGCTAGAGACACGCAAGTCAATCTGGCGCTTGCCTATGTGGAAACGGAACCGGCCGTCCTGGGGAAGCCGGTTCTCGGCGATATTGAGGTTGCTCATTATCTTTATGCGCGCAATCAGCGAGGATTGCAGCGATTTCGGCAAGGATGGGCCCTGCTGAAGGATCCCGTCTATCCGGTAACGGGTGCGGATAGTGTTCGTGTCCGGCTCGAGATGAATATCAGTACAGCCGATTTTAACTCCTTTGAGCAGTATCTGGTCAACAAGCTTTATCACGGGTGACTCCCCCTCCTCTTCCTCCTCTCCTTCGGTTGAACCGGTTTGTTCTGCCTGGAGAGAAAGCTGCTCGATAATGTCGTCCTGGCTGGAAACTCCCCCGTAAAAATCCTCTATCGCCTGAAGGATATCTGATTCGGTCGCCTGGCAAGCCTCGATAAATTTGCCGGTCCTGGCCTGCAACTGGTCGATGATCATCACATCCAAGGTGTTGTCCATAGCCACCACCAGTGTGTCTCCATCCAGTTTCACCGGTACCAGCTTATTCTCCTTGGCGAATCCCTGATCGACCAGATCCAGGGCCTTGGAATCCGGTTCGATTTTTTGCAGCTCTACCATCTTAACACCAACCTGGCGTGCCACTACACTTGAAATGTCCTCCTCGATGCAGAAACCGAGACTTACCAGGACCTCGCCCAATCTCTTGCCGGTTCGAGCCTGTTCCTTGACAGCAATCTGCAACTGATCCGAAGTAATCACTCCCTTCGAAATCAGCATCTCACCAAGCGGCTGTGTCGATTGCATGGCCATGTTAAAATTCCCCGATTATAAACAAGTCTACTGTATCTCCTAACTCACCGATTGTTTGAAATGAGTTGGAATTTAAATTTCATGGATCAAATACCGGTAAACTATTCCAAGACATTTCATACTGCATATAAAACTATTATGCAAAATTAAGGACTTTAAAATCATAATATCATACTTGTATTATTTAATCAAGAAATAAAGATTTGTTTGATACCGGAAAGCTTGACAAGCTAAGGGCTTGCGCTTATACTGGTCAAAAACCGTTGCCAACCCTCA
>JAUVUV010000384.1 GCA_030604975.1 Candidatus Glassiibacteriota bacterium
CCGAAGGTTATAACATCTTCAAGCATTGGCGAGTTGCGGCCCGCAAGCGATTTTTGCCCACTTTTGATCGCCAGCAAAAGTGGGTAAATAAGGATTTAAGAGCCTGGAAGTTCATAGCGGAAAAGAGAGGAAAATTAACCGGACAGTACTGAATTCAATTTATTAAAAAAGGAAAGTGATGGATGGCGATCAAGGTGCTGGTATTCGCCGAGATTAGAGACGGGGAAAATCTGACAAAATCCACCAGGGAATCTCTCGGTCTTGGCCGCCGCCTGGTTGAAAACTCAGGCGGAGGAGAGGTTGCCGCGGTGCTTCCTGTCCAGAGTACAGGCAACCTGCCGCAGAGCCTTGCCGCCTGGGGTGCGGACCGGGTTCTGGTGGCCGAATCGGCTGAGTTCGGCAATTACAGCCCCGGAGGGTTCGCCGCAAGTGTGGCCGCTGCGGTTGAATCCGTGCAGCCGGCTGCCATAATTGTGGGCGGCACGGCCCATGGCAAGGACCTCGCTCCCCGCTGGAGCGCCCGCTTGAGCGTTCCTGCCACCACTGATTGTATCGGTGTCGAAGTACAGGATGATAATATATATGCCCTTCGCCCGGCCTACGGCGGCAAGGTGCAGATGAAAATTTCGTTCAATAAGCTTCCGGCAGTGCTGTGTATCCGGCCCAATGTATTCGAGACTGTGACAGAGGACACAAGCCGCAGCGCTCTGGTCGAAAACCTGAGTCTATCGCTGACAGACCAGGATCTGGCCGTGAGGATTACGGGAAGTGAGAAAACAACCGGCGAGCGGCCCGATGTGGCTGAAGCGGATATAGTGGTATCAGGCGGCCGCGGGATGAAAGAAGCCGAGAATTTCCGCCTGCTCGAACAACTTGCCCAGGCGCTGGGTGCCGGAATAGGCGCCAGCCGCGCCGCTGTGGACGCCGGCTGGCGGCCTCACGGAGACCAGGTGGGCCAGACCGGAAAGTTTGTCAGCCCCACGCTTTATGTTGCCTGCGGAATCAGCGGCGCTGTGCAGCACCTGGCCGGAATGATCGGCTCCAAGGTGATCGTGGCGATCAATAAGGACCCGGACGCGCCGATTTTCAAGGTGGCCAACTACGGGATCGTGGGTAATGTGTTTGAGGTGGTACCCGCAATAGTGGAAGAACTGAAAAAACACGCCTGATACCCGGCAGGGCGGCTTTTGGACAAGCTTACCTGAAAATATATCTTGCGCTCTAATCCCATGCGAAAAACCGGGATAACCAAGGGAGTTAGATTTTGTCCGAGGATAAATTCGATTGTATCGTGGTTGGAGCCGGCCCCTCAGGAATCGCGGCAGCGATTATGCTTGCACGTGTCGGGTTAGAGGTGGTAGTCCTTGAGCGCGGGGAATATCCCGGAGCGAAAAACCTGTTCGGGGGAATCCTGTTCACCACGATCCTCAACCGCCTGATCCCCGAGTTCTGGAAAACAGCCCCGTTGGAGCGCAACGTGACCGGGCGCAGGTTCAGTTTCCTGAACTCAGACAGCGAACTGGCGGTGCAATTTTCCTCGGAGCGATTCAACCAGCCACCTTTCAACAACTCGTTTATCGTGCTGCGCAGCCGGTTTGACCGCTGGTTTGCGCAGCAGGCCGAGGAGGCCGGAGCCGAGATCATCCCCGAAATAGTGGTGGATGACTTTATCCGCGCCGACGGCAAGGTGGTCGGGATTCTCGCGCGCGGCGAGGGGGGAGAGCACGACGAGCTTTTTGCAGATACGGTGATCTGTGCCGAGGGAGCGAACAGCCTGCTCAGTGAGAAATCCGGCTTGTGTGCGCAGATGACCCCAGGCAACCGGGTACTCACTGTGAAAGAGATAATAAAACTGCCGCAGGAAGTGGTTGAGGACCGTTTTCATCTTGAAGGCAACCAGGGAGTGGCCTACGAGTATTTCGGCGATGCTGTCAAGGGGATGGTCGGCTCGGGATTTATCTACACCAACAAGGACAGTATCTCGGTTGGCGTGGGCTGTACGATCGAGGATTTCCTCGAAAAGAAAATCTCGCCCAACGACCTGCTCGAATATTTCAAAGTGCATCCGCGGGTGCGCGCACTGGTACGCGGCGGTGAGGTGATCGAATACTCGACTCACATGATTACCGAAGACACCTACGATCAGCTTCCGGAAATGGTCGGAGACGGCCTTCTGCTTGTGGGTGACGCCGCCGGGCTGATCAATTCGAGTATTTACCACGAGGTGACCAACCTGGCCATGGCACGCGGGATGTTCGCTGCCGAGGCGGTGATCGAGGCCAAGGGAAAAGACGACTTTTCCAAGGCGTCTCTCCAGAGCTACCGCAACAAGCTGGATGACTCTTTCGTTTTAAAAGACATGTTCCACTTCCGGCATGCGATCGACTTCCTCAAGAACCACAAACAGTTTTTAAACGAATATCCCGATATTTTCATAGAGCTTATGCTGGATTATTTCACGGTAAGCGAAACCCCCAAGGCGCAGGTCAGGAAAGAGGTAATACGCAAGTTCCGCAAGCGGATCAAGATGATCCCGTTCCTGCGGGACCTCTGGGCGGCAAGGAGAGCGATGTTATGAGCGAACAAAAGGAAGAAAGCATTGTCAGCGAAACCCCGGTTCTTTCCCTTGACGATAAACTGGGGCTGGTCAAACGCAAAATCGACAAGACCAGCCATATCGAGGTTGACCAGGAGGGTTTCAAGAATTGCCCCGACCGGCCGATACTGTTTATCTGCCCGTCGAATGTTTACGAGGAGCATCCGGAGACCGGGGAATGCATAGTGAATTTCGAGAACTGCCTTGAGTGCGGCAGTTGCCAGATTGTCTGCCGGGACTATGTCGAGTGGAAAAATCCACAGGGCGGGTTCGGTGTGAGCTACGCTTTCGGCTGAGATCAGGCAATCCTGTAAAATAAAAAAACGGATTGTGAGGCAGAGTTGTATTCTTGCCTTTAACCCGCTTTCGCTTTCTGCCCGGGAATGGGCTCACCCAACTATAAGAAAGCTTGATAGTTCCCTTTGCCTTTTGATGCTAGTGTCATGTCCCGGAAATAAGGTTACATATTCCGTAGGGGCGCACCCGTGTGTGCGCCCGCGGGCAGACACATGGGTCTGCCCCTACGATCCTGACTGGACGGGCGTTTCAGGATCAATACCAAAATAGTTATCCAATGTTTTGGGGCATAAATTTAAATCGACTAACTTCCGGGACAGTACACTAGCGAAACCTGCGCTTCCACAAACGGCCGCCGCGAAGGGAAACCTCCCCGCGTTTGCGGCG
>JAUVUV010000071.1 GCA_030604975.1 Candidatus Glassiibacteriota bacterium
CCATTTCAAACTCCAAACCGGGGGGCGGCCTATCCCCGGCCATTTTTCCCGGCTAAAACATTATTTGTTAATTGGTAAGAAGTTACAGCCGAAATCAGGCTCTGGTGGCATAACTCTTGCCCTCTCCAGTCTTGACTGGAAGCGGTTCAGCCTGCTCCGGTCCATTTATAGCGCATTTCCCGCAGCGCTTGTGGCGGGATCTCATGGAGGAGAGGAAAATACATGACTGCGCCGATCAGCTTCACCGGGCTGGCCACCGGTATAGACACAGATGCGGTAATCCAGTCCTTGCTCGATATACAGCGCAGGCCGATCAAACGCCTTCAGGACAAGTCCGAGATTCTTGCAATCCAGCGCGAGGCTCTGCGCGATGTCAACAACCAGCTGCTTAACCTTCAGAACGAATCACTGACCCTGCGCCTGGAATCCACTTTCTCCAGCCGAACGGCTTCCTCAAGCGATGAAAGCAAACTCCTGGCTACTGCCACTTTCTCTGCGGTCAAAACCAACCACCGTGTCGAAGTGACCCAGCTGGCCCAGGAGGCGATAGTCAACAGCCACCGTTTCTTGAGCCAGGCAAGAGTAGTCGGCACCAATACGGTCGGGATAAACGTGCTCGGTGGAACTTCCCGGACCAACGCTCCCGGAGCGGGAAGAATCAAGGGCGGTGTGGCTATGGAGCCGACTGACACTCTGGGCTCTCTCGGCCTGGCAGGTGATTTTACCCTGAGGATCGACCCCGACGGCAACGGCTCGCACTCCGCTGTGGAGATTACCGGCCTGGATGCCTCCACCACCATTTCCCAGCTCATCGAAAAGATCACCGGCCAGGTGGGATCTGTAAAAGCTCACCTGGTTTACGATGAAGCGCTCGGTGGCAAGGCGATGCAGCTTTCAAGCGACTTTGTGGGAATCGATATCAGCCTGAGCGGCGCAGTGGCAGAGGCTGTTTTCGGCATTGACTCCGGGTCAACGGTCAATTCCGGCTCGCCTGCAGGGATCGGCTCTGCCAGAGCGTACGCGGCAGTAAATCCTGAAGATCTGACGGTCGGAACATATACAATCGTCTCCAGCGACGGAAAAGCCGGCAGCGTGTCCGGCACGGTGGACCTGGCCGCTGCAGCAGGCGGCGGTAATATTCTCGAGCTTACCCTCGATGATCTGGGTGTCCAAGAATTTAACGATTTCGAGATCGACCCGGACGCTTCAGGGGCCACCGGAAGTGTTGCCGTGCGCAAGGAGGACGGCACCCCCCTGAGCGCAACCGATACGATCGGCAACCTGATCGAGGCGATAAACCGCTCCGTACCCGATGTGACTGCCCAGCTCGTGGAGGGTGCAGGCGGCGAAACATATCTTCGAATAATCGCCAACGAGGGCGGACGGGATATCACAGTAAGCCAGCTCGGCAGTAATAACGGCATATTGAAAAAAGTCTTAGGCGCCGGCGGCGATACCCTCACCAGCAGCAATGCCACCAGCGACAGCGGCGATTTCACGCTTGTGCAGACATTTTACCGCAGAGGAAGCATAACTGCCGAGTCGCGGCGGGTGGTATCCGGCACCAAGGAGGACTACCGGACCTACGGCGTGGCGGACCTGATCGAGGGTGTGACGATAGTGGGCTCGCCGGTTGGAGACGTGTTTACACCGGGCACGGCCCGCCTGCAGGTAAACAGCAGCAGCAGCATGGCTATCGAAGGCAGCACCAAAACCCAGATGTTCGGCGTCAGCGGGGTCACCGACAGCTCCTACGCAACCGGGCTGGCTCTCGATGCGGACGGAAGCGGCCTGATCGGCCTGAATAAGGCGATCAACGACCTCAACGCCGCGGGTGCCTTTGCACTCGATGACGGAGCCGGGATCACTGCCGGTACTTTCCGCGTGGGGGATACGATCCTTTCGATCACCCAGGATGAAATCGACAATGGAATCACCCTGGCCGAGGTACTGGCCCGCATCAACAGCGCAGGTGAAGGTGTAGTGGTGACTTATGAAGCGGGAACCGACCGTTTCGTGACCACCACCTCCAATTACGGCCCTGAAGATACAATCAGTTTCGGCAACTATACCGGAGCAACCGGTACCAGCAACGTTCTCAAAGCGCTCGGCCTGACAAACTCTCCGACAGGCATCCTGACCTCTGTCGGAACGAGTACCGGCAGAATCGACGAGGAAGCCGAGCTGATCCAGGCAGGGTTCAGTACCAAGCCCACATCCGGTACTTTCAGTATCAACGGTATCTCGATCGAGGTCGATGCCGCCGCGGACAGCCTCTACGACATTATTGAAAGAATCAACTCCTCAGCTGCCGGAGTCACCGCCTCTCTCGATTCGGTCTCCAACCAGATAAGCCTGGTTCAGAATGTGGACGGGGACACCACGGCAGACTATATCAGGGTCGGTTCGAACTCCGATACCAGCAACCTGCTCACGGTTCTGAGAATTACAGCCGGAGCCAGCGGCGACGGCTCGATCTCCAATGTTGAATCCGCCAAATCCCAGGCCACTGTGGGCAGCCAGCGCAAAACCGCTGAACTCACAGTGGACAATATCAGCTACAGCCGAAACACCAATACAATCGACAACATCACTCCCGGGGTAACTTACGAACGACTCGGAGTGACTGAATCTCCGGTTACAGTTACCATTAGCGGGGATACAGATCGCGCCGTGGAGTCGATTGCCCGTTTCGTGACGGAGTACAACAAGACGATCAAGATGCTCAATCCTGAACGTCTCAACGCCAGCGAGCGCAAGTTTCTCGAGCCGATAACCGACGGGGAACGGGCCACGCTGACATTCAACGAGCTTATCGACCGTCTGGACAAGTTCGAAACCTACAACAAGAACGAGACTATCCGCCGGGACAGCACCCTTCAGTTCCTCCAAACACAGCTTCGCACCTCGGTTTTCACACAGGTGGATATCCCGGGCAGCAATCTAACCAGCATTGCCAATCTGGGCATCTCGAGCGGCAATCCCGGAAGCCCTCTGACGCAGAATTACGAGGGAGTACTGGTGGCCGATTCGGTCGAATACGACAAAATCCTCGAGGCTCTTCAGAACAACCAGCTCCTGATCGACGCTCTGAACAACGACGACCAGGCGGTTTTCAGGCTTTTCAGCCAGGATGCGCTTTCGAAGGTTAAAATAACCGGTACCAGCGCTTTCGATGGGGGAACACCCCTGGCCAATGATATAATCTTTCAAGTTCACAACGGCTCTAAGAGCGCCCTGATTACCCTACCTGCAGGCACCTCGGATAAAACCGATATATTGAGCGTTATCACTAATAGGCTGGTGAGAGAGGGTATTGACGATATCAAGGTGTCTTTCGATGCCGGCGACCATCTGGTTTTCGAAAGCGAAACGACCAGCGGAAGGGCGTTCATCCGGATTCTGGATGCCACCGAACAGTCCGAGACAGATCGGATCCTCTCACGATTCGGAATTGCCGGTGGATCGTTTCTTGGCCAGGAAGCCGAAAGCCGGGCCGGTGTTGCGGAAAAACTCAACAAGCAACTTCGAGAGGCCACCGGCGTGTCAGGATATATCAGCCGGAGAGTCTCTTTCGGAGGAATTTACGGCCAGGGAACGATATTCGACGAGATAGTGCAGGTTCAGGATCAGATCCTCCGGAAAGAGGAAAGGATCGCGCAGAGGGAGGAACGTTTGCGCCGGAAGTTTACCAATATGGAACAGGTCATCGCCAGGCTCCAGGAACAGCAAAACCTCCTTGATAGTTTCATCCAGGTCGTGACTGCGTCTCAAACAGCCTTTAACAATAACCGGTAGTAAGTAGACGGCCGCCGAATTCACCTTGGGCGGTCGGTTAAGAGATAAATATTTACCGGGGGGAGTAGATCAAACAATGAAACTTACACTTGACGGAAAACAGATCCGCACCGCCGAATTCGGCGAGGACACTCTGTCCGACCTGATCCGAAATCTCGATCAGAAAATCGCTCCGGAGAGAGTTATCGTCTCAATGACCCTTGATGGAGAACCACTCGATCAGACCGGCGAAGCGGCAAAGGCCGGTGTGCCTGTCGACGAACTGGACAGTCTTGAGGTAAACACCCAGGAGGTAGCCACTCTCGCTCGCAACACCCTGAATTCTCTTATGGATTACCTTCCCCGGCTGGTCCGCGGGGTGGATGGATGTGTCGAGATGCTAAACGGGGCGGATGAAAAGGAGGGCCATCTGGCCCTTGGCGACCTGATCGACGGACTTCAGCTAGTGTCTTCGGCCTGGATGGGGATCGCCATGTTTATCAATATCAAGGACCGCGAACCCGGGGAAGTGATGCCGGACATGCAGGAATTCTCGGATGTGCTTGATTATATAGTTCAGGCGCAGGAAAACGGCGACACTGTTCGGTTATGCGACCTGTTGGAATTTGAGCTGAAACCAATTCTCGACTCATGGCTGGAACATGCAAACGAACTGGCCACAGCCCTTGACATATCGGCCTGATCCAGGGGTTAAGCACACAAGATGAACTATTTCAGCCTGAACATGCAAGCCCTCGCCCGTTTCGACCCGGACCTTGCCAGTCGGCTGAATTCTGTGGCACAGGCGGCGGCCGATATTATCCAGACCAGAGCCGGGCTTCCTTCGATACGCCTTCAGAACGCGGGCGGTCGGCCCTTTACCCTTCACAGCACGGTAAACCCGCTGCGTGAGGCAGAGCGCCTGGTTGAGTCGCAGTACACAGAGAACAGCAACGCCTGCATAGTGTATGGTTTCGGCCTGGGTTACCACGTGGACGTTCTGCTTGAAAAACTTCCCGAAAATTCATCCGTACTTGTAGTTGAACCGCAGATTTCCATTTTCAAGCTTGCCCTAGCGCTGCGGGATTTAAGGCACCTGCTGGACAACCCGAACGTTTTCTGGGCCGTGGGGGAAAAAGAACACGATGTTCCGGCCCATTTCAGCCAGATATTCCGGGTCATCGCCCTGGAAGGAGTTACAATAATCGCCCACCATCCCTCGGTCAGGCTCTGCGGGGAATATTTCAACCTGATCGATGAACTCTGCCGCAAGTGGATTATTACAGTGGGCGGCAATTTCCTGACCAATGTCTCCGCGGTAAGGAATTACCTGACCAACACTCTGTCCAATATTCTCGCAATTGTTGACAATCCTCCGATCAAGCGGCTGTTCGGCCGTTTTCGTAACGTCCCCGGGATTGTCATTTCCGCCGGTCCTTCTCTGGATAAAAACATCGGCGCACTGCGGGTGCTGGAAAAGCATGCGGTGCTTATCTGCGTGGATACCGCTCTCGGCCCCCTTCACCGCTCGGGTGTAAAGCCGCACCTGGTACTTGCCGGCGACCCCGGCGAAGCCAATTTCAGGCATCTCCAGGGCCTCGGTGGAACCGGTGCAGCGCTGGTCGCAGAACCGATGACCCATCCACGGATCGTGTCCGAATTTGTCGGGGATAAATTTATCATGAGCTTTGATGAAGTGCTGATGAAAAAACTTGCAGAACTTGTCGGTGATTTCGGCATTATCAAGGCTTGGGGTTCGATCTCTACGGGCGCTTTCGACCTGGCGCATCGACTGGGGTGCGACCCGATAGTTTTTGTCGGCCAGGACCTTGCTTTCAGCGGCGGCCGATACTATGCCCACGGCACCTTCCAGGAAAAGCGCTGGCTGCGCGAACTGGCCCATCCCCGCACCCTTGACGATGTTCACCAGTGGCGCATGTCCAAAGAGAACGATCTCGATGCCACTGATATTTTCGGCCGGCATGTGCGTACCTCGAAAGCCCTCGAGGCTTACCGCCATTATTTCGAACGAGAAATAGCCTCAACCGAGGCCAGGGTGTTCAACGCCACTGAGGGCGGCGTGGGATTCAGCGGAGTGGAGAACCTGCCCCTGGAGGAAGTACTCTGGCGTTTCGCACGCAGAGAACGGCCAATCCGATCAATAATCCGAAACGCCCGCTCCAGCAGGAACGAGCAGGAAATCACGCGGCTGTTTAACTACCTCCAAACCACCGGAACTGAGCTCGAAAACGTGCGTAAACTCTGCAACGAGGGATTCGAGGCTGCCCGCAGGATCCATCAGCAAGAAAACACCGACCGAGAGGAAGACTATCATAAAGTCGAAGAAATATATGAGAAAATCTACAACCGCCAGGAAGTTCTCAAGATGCTGGAAAACGCAAATCAAGGGGGGCTGCTCACTTTCCAGCGTGGAACGGAAAAACTCAAAGGTCGCGAAATGGACGATCAACTGATTGAGGAAGCAGCCCATCTTTACGGGACGTTTTTTATCAGTTTCTACCAGACAGCCGCGCTGTTGAAAAAACGTTTCAAGCAGGCAGCGGTGGATCTCGGCTGCAAGATGTCGGCCGTGCATCCGGACGAGGAGGAAACAGCAAAAATTCCTCAGGCAAGTTGAGCGTGTTCTGCTGCAGGGCTCAACTTTTTCCCGTTTTGTCCGATAAATTTATTGAATGCCTGAAAGATCTTCTCAGGTAATTAATCAGGAGTTGAGAGTTTCAATGCAGAAAAATCTCGGCGTTAAAGACTACCAGTCGATGCAGATCCTCAGTGCAAGGCCTGAGAAGCTGATTCTCATGCTTTACGACGGCGCGATCCGCTTTATTCAACAGGGAATTAAAGCAATCGAGGAAAATAATATTGAGGTGTCACACTATAACTTGCTCAGATCACAGAACATTATGGTTGAACTGATAGCATCGCTGAATTTCGAAAAAGGCGGGGAGCTGGCAGTCAACCTTTTCCGGATATATGAATTCATGCACTACACCCTGGTTCAGGCCAATATTAAAAAGGACGCCGAGCAGTTAGAAAGAATCTGTGACCAGTTGAAAAGACTCAGAGAAAGTTGGGTCCAGGCATTGAAGAAAGAGGAAAAAGAAAGAGCTAATGGAGTTTCTGGCCAGGATGAAGACCCTGATAGCAAACCCAAAAGCGCTAAAAATATCAGGCTCAAAGGTTAAAAAACAATAAATCCATTTTTTATAAATCGAGTATTCATTCAGTGAGTGAAGGATGATTGGCGAGTTCGATCTTCTTATTCCCGGCAGGCTCATCCGGGAGCTGGTTCTAATGGTCGAGATCGAGCGCGACCCGGCGATCAGCCAGAGCAGGCTGGCGGACAAGGCGGGCCTGGTACCCTCGATGGTCAATAACTACATCCGCATGATGTCGGAACAGGGCCTGCTTCACAAAGAAGGTGCCAGCCGCCGCCGGACGACCTACCACCTCACCCAGCAGGGACGAGACCGCTGCGCGGAACTGATGCGCCGCTACAGCATCGAAACGGTGCGCCTTTACAAGTACGCCAAGGGAGAGTTCCGCCGCCGCCTGGCCGAGCGTTTCAGGTCCTTGCGGGGAATGAGAATAGTCATTTACGGAGCTGCCGAAACCGGCGAACTGGTTTACCAGGTCTGCCTCGAAATGGGCTGCAGGGTGGTGGGAGTGGTTGACAGCAATCCGGCCATGCAGGGCCGCAAAATGTTCGGCTGCCGGGTGGCAAGTCCCTCGGAGATCGATTCCATGAACGCCGATGTCGTCCTGATCTCTTCCCTCGGCCACGCTGAGGAAATCGAAAACTACCTTCAACCTTTAAGCGAGCGCGGAGTGGAGATTCATTCCGTAGGCGACAGGTTAACAGTTTAAGGGCAGACAATGGGGAAAAATAAAAAAAAGAAGGGGAAATCCCGACCCAGCCAGACCAGGGCCAGCGCCTGGGAACTTAACCTTCCCGAGTCGAGTGACCCTGAAAGCCTGATCATCTGGTGGACCGCCAGAGTTACCGATGGATTCAGCCCTCTGGGTGCGGAAGAAAACCTGGCGCAGTGCCGCAGGCATGTTTCGAGCCCCGAACAGAAAAATACCCTCGAGGCCCTTCACCAGCTAATTTCCGCACCTCTCAGTGCTCCTCATCCTCTCGTGGACGCACCTGCTGTACCTTTGGCAGCACTGGTGGATGAGGCCGGGGGAAGGATCTTTATCTCCGGAGCCGACGGCAGTGGTCTGAGCTGCCTGGAAATCGATTCAGGCCGGAAAATCTGGCATGCGGACAGCGGGCTATTCCGCAGGGTTACGGGAATGGCTCTCTCTGGTGCGACACTGTTTGTCTGCGACAGGTGGACCAAGCGCCTGACAGCGCTATCCGCTGATGACGGCAGCGAAATCTGGTCCACCGGGGAGGCCGTCTATGGTGAAAAGCTCGCCGAACCGTCGGATATGGCTCTGATCGAGAAAGGTTCCAGGAGCGAAATCTGGGTCTGCGACAGGGAAAAACACAGGATTTTCAGCTACAGCCCGGACGGAACCCCTCTGGGCCGGATCGGGTGGCGGGGCATGCTGACCGAAGAGACAATCAAACGTTTCACCAAACCGGCAAGCGAGCCGGACTTGATCCATTTCGAATTCCCTCAGTCCTTATCCGTTGAAACCGACATCGACGGCAAATCAACGGTTTTTGTCTGGGATTCCTGGAACCGAAGGGTTCTCTGCCTCGACACATAATCAAAGCTGAAATGGCAGGTTCTGCTCGACAGTATAAAATACAGTAATCGCCGGTTCGCCGGCCAGGTGAAAGTTCTCTCCGGGCCGTGTGGACCGGTTATCATGGA
>JAUVUV010000217.1 GCA_030604975.1 Candidatus Glassiibacteriota bacterium
TCGCCTGCGCGAAAGAACGCGCAATGGCATGCCGAAGCGTTGTACATATATCAGGGCATTCATGGAAATTACTTGTCTTCTACACGCTCCTTTATCAAAGCTCTCAGGTTACAGGACTATTCAAATCCTGCTTTTTCTCAGGCGAAAATATACATTCCAATATATTGTAGAAAGGATACTTAGTTGTATTTTCATTGTTAGTTGTGGCCGACTAAAGCCATAAAGAGTTTGTGACCGAAAGTTTTTTTCTGGGGTGCAAACTCGACTCGCAATACGGCTTTTATATCCTTTGTTGTTCTCCCGCTAAAAAGGCGCTCCTGCCGGTCTCACCTCCGCTCTGCCTGGGATGGAAATTACCTGGCCTTTACACGCTCGGAGTGGAGATAGAGATTGCCCTTATGATATATTAATCATGGAAACAGAGACAGTGCAATCGTAAAGGTGGTGTTATTTCTCGAGCTTTTTCAGCAACTGTCTGGCCTGTTCGCGGCTACCGTGGTAATCACTGTAATCGAGCACGGCTTCGAGTGATTGCCTTGCCTGCTCTTTTTCTCCCAGCCGGAAGTGAATCCTGCCCTTTTCCAGGTAAGTTGCCGGGAGTATCCATTCATAGGTTACCTCAGAGCTTGCCAGGATCGAATCGAAACGCTTTAGCGCCATGGCTGATTTGCCTGTTTTGCTGTCGCAGTAGCCGAGCCGGAAAGCCATCGAGTAGCGGGAAAACATTTTATTCCGGTAAAAGGAGTAATTGCTCTCGATCCTTTCGGCGACCTGCTCGAATATTTCCGCTGCTGCCTCGTATTCTTTGAGCCTGAGGAGTATGTCGCCGTAACGCCAGTGGATCAGCGGGTTGTCCGGATATTTTTCATGAAGTTTGCGGGCCATTTCCCCGACCGAGCTGTCCGGGGTTTCGATCACCGAATAGAGGTTCAGCAGCATGATCTTTGACGCATCCCGGGAGTAAAGCCCGCGTGCTGCTGCCAGCCGAATGTTTTCCAGACCCTCCTCACGGTCTCCCTCGAACCCATAGGCCAGGGCCAGAATCCCGATTATTTTGGGCAGCACATCGGTAAAGTACTGGTAGGTGCCGCGACCCAGGTAGCTGTCGTAGTACTCAGGGTCGATTCTGAGCGCCTCATCAATCGAATCCCAGGCTCGTTTGGCCAGGGGCGCCATTATGAGATATTTCCTCTCGATAATTGCCAGAAGAGCCTCCTGGCCGTAGATCGCACCCAGGTAAAGAGGACCCTCGAACCGGCTTTCACTCCTGGAGCGCAATTTTTCAGCCAGCTTGCGGCAGTGGTGGCCCGCCTCTTTGAACTTGTCTTTTAAAGCATCGTTGTCACTGCCCTCTGGTTGAAGGAAGATTCTCCAGGAACAGGCCACAGCACGGAAAAAATAACCAGCGGGCCGGGCCGGGTTTCGCTCAATCCAGCTGTTGATAAGACTATCCGCCTCATCCAGCTTCATCGCCAACAACAAATTTCCGGCCCTGTCCAAGTCCTCCTCGTACAGCGGATGGGAGATCCGGGCGCCCCGGCAATCGCGCAAAAGCGGAACCAATAAGAAAGCCAGGCAGAACAGGAACGCCGTCCTTGTCATTACCGGCAACATGTTCATTTTTTAAGAATCCTTGTTCAGGTGAGACCTATCTCTAATATTTCATTCTCCAAAATATACAGGAGAAAATAATGTGAGCAACAGTGCTCGAAAAAGAAAAAAATTGACTGATGAATCAGTCGATTGTTATCTTGCAATTAAATTTTTTTCCGCCGATTTTCCCGAAAAATTGTGAATAAAAACTGGATTTTTCCGCAACCTCTTTCTATGCATAAACTTACCACATTTGGTATAGCTTTAAAATTTTTATACAATATATGGTATTTATTTCTTGACAGGGGGCAAACACCGTTCTAATATTTATCCTCAGTCCTATCATGCCGGAAGATCGGTTCCAAAAAAACCATCCGCTACTCGCGACAGGTTCGCTTGCTCCACGCGGTCGCAAGCGTTTTCTATACAAAACTTTGGCACATAATTTAAAAAGTGAAGGCCCTTCGCAGCAGGAAATAATTATAACTTGCTGTCAGAACGCCTGTTGACAAGTTCTTACCCTTCTATCCCCAGGGAGGTTTCATGCCCTCGTCGGTTTCTTTTATATATTTCAGGAAACGCAACGGAACTGTAGTCCCTTTTGACCCGGAAAAAATCAGCCGTGCCGTTCACAATGCAGCCGAGGCGGTTTCCCGCCGTGACGGTAGCCGGGTGGATATGGGCAAGATCCGTGAAGTTACCGCGAAAGTGGTCTCGTATCTGGATGATCCGGAAAGCGAATATTACGTCGACCCGAACGAAAAAGGCGAACGGATACCGGAGATTGAGGATGTTCAAGACCTTGTGGAGATCGTTCTGGCTGAAGAAGGAATCTCGGCCGTGGTGGCAGTATATAAGCGTTACCGCAAGATGCGCGAAATCGCGCGCCGCAGTATCAAGGTGCGCCACGATGGATTGGGCCACCCGGATCCCACCGACGCCAGCCTGCTGCTGGTCGAATCGATTACCGATGAGGTAGTCCATCCCTGGGACAGAAGCAAGATCGTCCATCAGCTGATGCGCGAGACAGGCCTGTCCAGCGAGCTGGCCAATGCAGTGGCAAAGTTTGTGGAAAACCGGATCATCGCCGGGGAGTTTCCCACAGTGAACACGGCCCTAATCCGCGAAATGGTCAATAACGAGCTCTACGAACGCGGCCTTCAGCAGCAGTTGAAAGACCTGAGCATCTACGCCATGCCCAGGGATTTCGTTGAAACCTTGATGTTCAACAAGAGCACGGAAAACAGCAATATTGTCAGCAACAACCCGGAAGCAGTGAATCTCTCGATAGCTGAACTCGTGCTCAAGCAATGGGCTCTGGAGACAGTCTATTCCTCGGATGTCAAACGTGCCCACGACACCGGGGCGATTCACGTACACGATCTCGGCTATCCACACCGGGTCTATTGCAGCAGCCACAGCCTGGAGTATATCAAGAAATACGGCCTGACCGGGCTCGAAAACCTGAATGTCGAAAGCAAGCCCGCCCGTAGCGCCTCGGTTCTCACCGGCCATTTGAACACCTTTCTGGCATCGATGCAGGCCAATTACGCAGGCGCCCTGGGTATCGGCTATATCAATATCTTCTATGCCCCGCTGCTGGTGGGCAAAAGCAAGAAAGAATTGAAACAGATCGCCCAGGAACTGATTTTCAACGGTTCCCAGAACGCGTTCAGCCGGGGTGGACAGACCCTGTTCCTGGATTACAACATCCACACCGGGGTGCCCTCCTACCTGGCCGATATACCGGCTATCGGCCCGGGGGGCAAATACATGCTGCGCCTTGCCGACGGCACGGTAAAGGAACTGGAGGAGACCTCAACAGGCGAGAGCGACCCTCACGACAACAGACTGATGCAGCTCTCTCTGTCGAATGGAAACGGCGGGAGACTGGTTTATCGGGAGACTGTGAACCCAAAGACCGGTGCGATCCAGGCTGATCCAAAACTCCTGGAGGAGCTGGCCGAGCAGGGAGAGGAGCTCATCACCTATAAAGAGTACTCGGAAATCACCCGGGATTTCGCCGGCGCTCTTCTCGACGTGTTCGCCGAGGGAGACCGCCACGGCAAGGTGTTCGAGTTCCCCAAATGCGACTTCCATATCAACGAGGAGACTTTCAAAGATCCCGAGCAGAACAGGCTCCTGCACAAGGCCTGCGAACTGTCGAGCCACAACGGCGCCACCTATTTCGTGTTCGACCGCGACGAGGTAACCCTGACCGCCTGCTGCCGCCTGCGGACCACAATTGATGACAACTACATGCTGCTTCACCCGGAGAGCATGCGGTTCTGCGGGTTTCAGAACGTGACTATCAACCTGCCCCAGGCCGTATACAGGGCTGAACTGGCAGGAAAAAAATCGCTCGATGGGTTTATCGAAGAAGCACTCGCTGCCATGGATATCGCCATGGAAGCCCACCTTCAGAAACGGGACAATATCAAGCGGATGATGGAGGGCCTGGGCCGGCCGCTGTGGCAGATCGGCAAGCCGGCAAAGGACGGCAGGCCGTATGTCAACCTCGATGAGGCGACCTATATTATCGGGCTGATCGGCCTCAACGACGCGGTTCACTATATCACCGGAAAGGAGCTTCACGAGGACGACCAGGCAATCCAGACAGGGCTAAAGTTAATCGCGGCAATGTTTCTCAAGTCGCGCAAACTGACTGAAAAGCACAGGCTCAAGGTCACTTTAGAGGAAACTCCCGCCGAGAGCGCAGCCCGCAGGCTGGCAAAAAGCGACCTGATTTATTTCAACAAGCAGGCCGCCAAGGTGGTGAAAGGTTCAATCGAGAACGACACAGTTTACTATACCAACTCCGTGCACATTTCACCTGATGCGCAGGTCAGTCTGGTGGAGCGGATCCGCAAACAGGCCCAGTTCCACTCGATGATCGAATCCGGCGCGATCACCCACGCCTTTGTCGGTGAAGAGAAACCTGATCCGGAAACCATTTACACGCTGGTACGCGATACTTTCTACAAAACACAGAGCGCGCAGCTGACAATCAGCCCGGAGTTTACGTTCTGCCGCACCTGCCACGAGATCACCCGCGGCCTTTACGAGAAATGTCAGGTGTGCGGAAGCCAGTATGTGTACGGTGAAACCCGGGTAGTGGGCTATTTCAGCAAGATCGAAAACTGGAACAAGTCCAAGCGGGAAGGCGAACTTCTCGGCCGCCGTAAAGGAAACTATGCAGTAGGTTCGAACTTGGAAATCGTAACAAAATAA
>JAUVUV010000502.1 GCA_030604975.1 Candidatus Glassiibacteriota bacterium
CCTTTCGAAACCTGAAACGACATGCTGGATATTCTTTTATCAATATCGTGAGCCTTTCCATCGGTATGGCCTGCTTCATCTTCATTGCTCTGATCATCCGGGGGGAGTTTCAGGTGGACAAGTTTCACGAACGAGCGGACCGGATCTACCGGGTGATCCGGGTGGATAATAACAGTGGCGAGACCACACGGGTCGCTGTCACTCAGGCACCCCTTGCTGCTGCCCTGAAGCGGGATTTTCCTGATGTCGAAAAAGCAGCCTGTTTTAATTATATTGGGGATGAGCTGGTCAAATACGGAAATAAAAAGATCAAACAAAAGTGGATAAGCTTGGCTGAACCCGATTTTTTTGAAATTTTTTCTTATACCTTTCTAGCTGGCACTCCAGAATCAGCCCTGAAACAACCTCACTCTGCTGTTTTAACAGATGAGGTCGCACAAAAACTTTTTGGAGAAGAAGATCCCATCGGTAAAATCCTTCGTATCCGCAATATGCCGGATGTGATGGTATCAGCGGTCATTAAAGATCATAAAGATTCCCATCTCCATTTTTCCATAATCCTGCCCTTTTCACTCTACCGGGAGATTGGCGTTAACATCGACAATTGGGACCATTACAATTACACCACCTATGTCCAACTTCAGGAAAATGCCGATCCAGCCGCATTCGGGGCCAAGATCAAAGGTGCGCTATCCCAATACATTTCTCCTGAAACAAAGTTCACACTGGAGCTTCAGTCCCTCAAGCGAATTTATCTCTATTCCGATTATGCCTATGATGTCAAGACCATCCACGTGAATATCTTTGTAGTTTATGTGCTCGGTATTGTTGCCTTTCTGATTCTTTTCATCGCCTGCATCAATTTTATGAACCTGGCTACCGCCCGTTCTGCTCGGCGTGCGCGGGAGGTGGGGCTGCGCAAAGTGGTGGGAGCTAAGCGCGGGCAGCTTGTCTCCCAGTTCTTGGGTGAATCTCTGTTGTTTTCTTTTATATCGTTGGTATTCGCCGTTGTGATCGTTGAGCTCTTTCTTCCCCTTATCAACAGCATTCAGCCCATTAAAGCCTACGCTCTTTTTGAATCCAAAGACATAATTCTTTATCTTGGGCTTGTTTTGATCGCCTTAATGACCGGGCTCATTTCCGGAAGCTATCCCGCTCTCTTTCTTTCTCGATTCCAGCCAACCATGGTCTTGAAAGGCTTTTTGGGGCAAACCTCGGGCCGGGGAATGCTGAGAAAGATTCTGGTGGTCAGCCAGTTCACGTTCTCGATTATCCTTATTATCGCTACCTTGACTGTTTTCAGACAGATGCGCTTTATGCAGAATAAGGATCTGGGCTATGACAAGTCAAATCTTCTGGTTTGTTTTCTGCCGGACAATATGCGCTCAAGCTATGAACCACTGAAGACCGAACTCCTCAGGCACCGCACTATCTCCAAGGTTACAGCCTGCTTGAACCTCCCCACCTGGGTGGGTCCATCTTATATGCTTAGTGATTGGGACGGCCGTGACAGCGACAAAGAAATCTATATGTATTATGGCAGTGTGGATTATGATTTTTTTGATACCTTTGGCATAGACATTGTTCAAGGAAGGAAATTTTCCCGGGATTTTGCCACTGATAAGGAAACGGCTTTAATTGTGAATGAGGAGGCGGTCAGAACCCTGGGCATGAAGGATCCCATTGGCAAGAAAATGGGCCATTTTAAAGGAAAAGGAACCATTATCGGTGTGATGGAAGACTATCATTACGCCACTTTGCGCGATAGGATCGGTCCCCTGGTGCTGGACCTGGATCCGCAGGATACAGCATACATGATTTTAAAAGTCAATCCCGAAGACCTAACCGGCACAACAGCATGGATCGAAAAAATATGGAATGGTTATGATCCCAATCAGACCTTTGAGGCCAGGCTATTAGAGGATATCTTAGAGGATGTATATCTGACAGAGAGCAACATCAGCCGGTTTTTCAATTACGCAGCATATCTTTCGCTTCTGCTTTCCTGTCTGGGATTGTTCGGACTTGCAGCCTATTCCGTGGAACAGAGGATAAAAGAGGTCGGTATCCGCAAAGTGCTGGGCGCTTCAGTTGGGGACATCATTAGCCTGCTGTCCAAAGAACATCTTAAACTCATCGCCATTGCCAATATTTTCGCCTGGCCTTTGGGCTATTTTGCGATGCGGATGTTTATGCAGAATTATCCCTTCCGGGCATCCCTGGGCATTGAGATTTTTCTGATGTCAGCTGCGGCAGGCTTTGGGATCGCTTTTCTCAC
>JAUVUV010000283.1 GCA_030604975.1 Candidatus Glassiibacteriota bacterium
CCCCGGCCCCGTAGAAACCTGATCTCTTACTAATTTATGAATAATTCGGGCTAAAAAGACTCTTCCATCGTAAAATATTTTGACAAACATCTGACATTATTTAAATTATTGCATTATGTTCTACGAGCCATATATGTAGAGATCGATTTCCCGCCTAATTGCTTGATTGCCATCTGCCGTATACCAGGGAGGAGAATAAATGCATTTCAACAACTTGGACTGGACAATATTTATCGGCTATTTTGTCGTTATACTGATGATTTGCTTTTATTTTACCCGACGCGCAGGGCGCAGCGTACAGGACTTTTTTCTCTCCGGGCGCAAACTTCCCTGGTATATCGCCGGTACCTCGATGATTGCCACGACATTCGCCGCGGACACCCCTCTTGCGGTCACCGAACTGGTGGCTAATAACGGCCTGGCCGGCAACTGGTTCTGGTGGAATTTTATCCTGGGCACAGTACTCACCGTGTTCTTTTTCAGCCGCCTCTGGCGCAGAGCCGGTATAATCACGGACATCGAATTTATCGAGCTGCGCTATACGGGCAAACCAGCGGCTTTCCTGCGGGGATTCAGGGCGCTGTATCTCGGAATCTTTGTCAATTGCGTGATCATGGCCTGGGTCAATCTGGCGATGTTCAAGATTCTCAGGCTCACCATGGGCTGGGACGACATGCTGCTCGTGGTCACCCTTTGCATGGCGATAGTCACGCTTTACAGCGCGGCAAGCGGACTGTGGGGGGCTGCTGTAGCGGACGTCCTCCATTTCACCACTGCGATGATCGGCTGTATCGTTCTGGCGGTACTTGCAGTGAACCTTCCAGAGATCGGAGGAATCGAGGGGCTGAAAGCAAAACTCTCCCCGGAAACTCTCCGGTTTCTGCCGAGTATCGGCGAAACGGCACAGGAAACCGAGGTGGTGGGTCTGCTCAAGCTCACCTTACCCGCCCTTCTGGCATTCGTGGGCCTTCAGTGGTGGGCCTCGTGGTACCCTGGAGCCGAACCTGGCGGAGGGGGCTACATTGCCCAGCGGATGATGTCGGCCAAGGACGAGAAGAACAGCCTGTTTGCCACGCTCTGGTTCAACATCGGCCATTACTGCGTGCGGCCCTGGCCGTGGATCCTTGTGGCCCTGGTCTCGCTGGTGCTTTATCCGAACCTGGGTGTGGATGAAAAAGCTGACGGATTCGTGCTGATCATGCGCGACCACCTGCCCGGCGGCCTGCGGGGTCTTCTGATTGCGGCATTCTTTGCCGCTTACATGTCCACTATCGCCACGCAACTGAACCTGGGCACAAGCTACCTGATCAACGACCTCTACCGCCGGTTTATCCACAAAAAAGCAGAGCAGCGCCACTACGTGCTGGCAAGCCGGATCACCACGGTGCTGATGATGGCGGTGGCGCTTTTTATCACCAGCCTGCTTGAGACAATCACCGGGGCCTGGAAGTTCCTGATTGAATGTGGCGCAGGGGTCGGGCTCGTATTCCTGCTGCGATGGTTCTGGTGGCGGGTCAATGCGTGGAGCGAAATTTTCGCGCTGATCGCCCCATTTATTGCCTACTCCTATATCAAGTTTTATACAGCTATCGAGTTTCCGATCAGCCTGTATTATATCGTGTCCTGGACCACAGTGGTCTGGATCACCGGGACCCTGCTCACCAGTCCCGTACCCCTGGAGCATCTTAAGGCATTCTACCGCAGGGTGCATCCGGGCGGAATAGGCTGGAAGAAGATCGCAGCCGAATGCCCGGAGGTGAAAGGAGACAGAGGTTACTGGGCGATGTTCTGGTGCTGGCTGGCCAGTGTGACCCTGATCTACGGCGTGCTGTTCGGCGTGGGCAAAATCATTCTGAAAGAGACAGCAGTGGGATTCGGCTGGCTCGCTCTGGCTGCAGTGATGGTCTTTGTGCTCTACAGGATTCTTTCAAAGGTGGGCTGGGAGCAGGCGATAGATTAAGGCCGATTCTTGAACAGAAACAAAAAAAATTAAAAAGATCCTTTGAACCTTTTACATTGCAAGCATATCTTCTGATGTGTACGAAAATGTATAGCAAAACCGTTCAACTGACCGGAATCGATCACCCCTGCTATTTTCCTGTCCTTTTTTATAACTTCTTTATTTTCAAATACTAACTCCTCCTCAAGCCTCCTTAAGAGCTTCGGCATATTCTTTGTATGTTCACTGGCTCACCATTAAAAATGGATAACTAAAGGTGGGTTTGTGCCCCCCTTAGACTGGACAAAGGATTCGGCGAAATAAGTACATCACCTGAAGGGTCATAAAGAGGAGCCCTTTATATGGCAGCCAGGAGAAGATTCAATAATGCTTTCAAGCGTATGATAGTAGAAGAGTATCTATCAGGGGCTGCTACGCAAGCCCAGTTAGCGCATCGCCATAATCTTTCACCCAATCTTATCCCGCGCTGGCGCAAGGGTTACTCCGCTGGCAAATTAACCCAAGATAATAGTGAAGACATATCAGCCACGGATGCCCGTATCCGTGAGTTGGAGCGGATGGTGGGCAAGCTGACTATGGAAAACGAGTTTTTAAAAAAAACCGTGGAGTTTAAGGAACGAAAGAAAAAAGATTTTAATCGAGTACCACCAAGCCCGAATAAGGGTGGGCTCAAAGGGGGTGCAAAATGATGGACTTTCCAAGGAGCACCTATTATTCCCGGCCTCTTAGCAGGGATGAATGAGATCGACGAAATGCAGGCTGAAACCAAATTTTTCAGAAATTTTTATAGTACTTTTTTAGTACTTGACTTTTTTCCACAGCCTCCTTATTGTCAAAACAAACCACACTATTATTCAGGTAAAATATTGTAAATTGGAGAAACAATATCGAATGCACAAAATACTACTGAAATTGCTGCTCAAGCTTAAAAACCCAATGGCGACTCCTTCAGAAATAATTAAGGAAAATGTGCCTTCTTCAGAAATAATTTATCTTGGATTAGACCTGGGTACTTCACAAAGCGCGATTGTAACCAGCACAGGATTAAAGCTTAATGTAGCAAGTATTGTAGGTTGGCCAAAAGATTTTATTGCATACAATATGGTAAAAAAACCCATAGTTTTTGGAGATGAATGTATCAGATATCGGACTTCGCTCAATGTTTATTATCCCCTGGAAAAAGGAGCATTCAAGTACCGTGGAAAAAGTTCTGACGGCAAACCAATAAATGAAGAAGAAGCAAAAGCGTCGGTTGAACTTCTGAAGTACCTGCTGGGATTAGTGGAAAGGAAGGGTGATCAGAAATTATTTGCGGTTGTCGGCGCTCCGGCAAGAGCAACCAGGGATGATAAACAGGCAATTATTGACGCTGCCGAAGGTCTTGTCGATTCTATTCTGGTTGTTTCCGAGCCGTTTTTAGTTGCACACGGCCTTGGTTTTTCAGGGAATACAATTGTCGTTGATCTTGGAGCAGGCACACTCGATATCTGCAGAATGCCGGGAACCATTCCTGAAGAAATTGACCAGAGGACATTGTTCGTTGCCGGTAATGAAATCGATAATAAGTTTATTGAACTATTGAAAAAGAAACACCCTGGTATTCATATAAATTCGCACTTAGCGCGAAAAATCAAAGAAGAATATGCTTTTATAGGTAGTGGTCCCGGAAAAATTGAATTGGATTTCTATATTAATGGAAAATTAACAACGATTAACGTTGTGACTGAACTACGGAAAGCCACTTCAATTGTTTTTCCTGAAATAATTTCTCACGTAAGAGAACTGATTGTCACGTTCGATCCCGAATTTATGTCGTCGCTTGCGAGAAACATTATTCTTGCCGGTGGTGGCAGCGGAATGAAAGGGTTAGCTTCCCAAATCGAGGCCTGCCTATCTGAAGATTTAGGCACGGTTACGGTTACTGTTGTTGATGATCCGCTGTTTCAAAGCGCGCTTGGCGGGCTTAAACTGGCGCAGGAAATTCCCCTGGAAGAGTGGGAACAACTTTAAGTAATCTTGAAAATACATTTAGCGTCTCGAATCCTGACATAATTATAGGGCTATGTTCGTGTGCTGCGATACTATCTCCCATAATAAATCATTTGGAGCTGCACAATGGTCGCGAAGAGAAAGTCAAGTAAACCATCCTCAGCGAAAAGGAAATCAACATCTGCAGCGGGCAAGAAAAAATCATTGTCTGCATCAACCAGTAAGAGGAGATTAGG
>JAUVUV010000336.1 GCA_030604975.1 Candidatus Glassiibacteriota bacterium
ACTTATCGCTGATCATCCTGTGCAGCATCATTGCCGCACTGGTGCCGCCCATTGCGCCGAACTCCACGTTGCCGAACTTGTCTTCCGTCTGCGAGGCGGAAATCGGGGTGCCGTCCGCATAGGATACACCCTCTCCCACAGAGATCGAGCAGTAACCGTATTTTTTGTAGCACTGCTCCACTCTGGCCAGGAATTTTTCTTTATCGAACGCGCGCTCCGGCACGAGAATGATGTGCGGCGGGTCTTCCTCGTTCCTCTTGGCTGCCACCGCACCAGCAGCAAGCCAGCCGGAATCGCGGCCCACGGCCTGGTAGATCGTGAACTGGTCGACTTTCTGCATGTCACGGGCCAGCAGGCCGCCCTGCTGCACTGAAAGCGCCACGTAGCGGGCAGCGCTCGGGTAGCCTGGCGTGTGGTCGGTGCCGTAGAGGTCGTTGTCCACTGTCTTGGGCACACCGATACCGTGGAGTTCGTAGCCCTGCTGCTTGCAGTAGGTCTCCACGCGGTTGATCGTGTCCATCGAGTCGTTGCCGCCGATCATGAAAAAGTAGCGGATATCGTATTTCTTGAGCACTTCCAGGATTTTCGGGAAGTCTTCATCCTGTAACTTATACCGGCTTGAGCCGAGCGCACTGGAGGGGGTTGATTTGAGGGCGCTAATTTCACGTGGGTTCTCCTGCTTTAAATCCACCAGCATCTCCTGCATGAACCCCTCGATTCCCCAGCGCATCCCGTAGATTCCGGTAGAAACGTCCTGGCGCAGGGCAGCCTCGATCACCCCGGCCAGGCTCGAGTTAATAACCGAGGTCGGGCCGCCTGACTGGCCGACTATTGCGTTCCCTTTAAGCATGGCATTACTCCGTTTATTCGTTTGAATGCTTGATTAACCGGCGATGACTTTAAGAGTACCATCGGCATAGAACGCCGGGTGGTCGTAAATCCTCACGCCCTGTACCACGCGGGTGATCACGCCTGCTTCGGACGGACTGTCCGGTTTCAGGCCGTAGGCCAGGGATTTGAAAACCCCGAGCGACTGGCCGATAATCACATAGGCCGGGCTCTGGTAATCATCCGGAATGTCGCGGCCGTGCTCGATCACAACCTCGGCTGCGGCTTTGGTCTGGTCGTCAGCCTTCTTGCAGACCACGATCTTTTTCATGCCGATTCCCTTGCCTTTCACCCCGTTTATCAGGTCGAGCTCGTACTGGTGCACCAGAGGTTCCTCGCTCATCAAATAGACAACGATTGTGTTGTCGTGGATAACCGCCTCTGGCCCGTGGCGCAGGCCGAGAAAGGTATCGAACTTGCCCACCACCCTGCCATCGGTCTCTTCCTGAAGTTTCAAGTGGCATTCCTTTGCGCAGCCGAGCAGGGTATTGGAACCCAGGAAAACCGCACGCTCGAAAGGCTCGCTGCAGAGCGCTTCCAACTCGCCCGAATACTCTGCCATGATCTTGCGGCCTGCCTCGGCCAGCTCGTTGGCAATTCCGGCATACCGGGCAGTGTCCTTGATCGAGGCGATATACTGGCCGGCAACCACCATACTGGAAAAAGAGCTTGTCATTGCCAGGGATCTATCATTGGTCTTTTCAGGCAAAAGGATAACAAGAGAGTGGTCTCTCTTTTCGCGTCCCATCACTGCAAGCTTGCCGTCCTTGTTGCAGGTAATCACGATATGCTTGATATCGGCTTCGCTCTGTTCGCCGAGCACGAATGTGCCGACACTTTCCGGGCTGTTGCCGGAGCGGGCGAAATGCACGAGGAAATATTTCTTGCCTTTAAGGAACACGGCCGCCGGATCGGTAATAATCTCGGTAGTACCCACGGCCCTGGCCTCATAGCCGCTCACCTTGTTGAACAGGTTTTCCAGGCAGAGGCCGATAAAAGCCGAGGTTCCCGCGCCGGTGAGCAGGAACTTGCGGTCGGTCTCGCCGCCGAGAAAATCAAGTATCTCCTCCTTCTGCCCCTCGAGGATTTTCAGCGTTTCGAGCCACATCTCGGGCTGCTGGTAAATCTCGGCCGGGGTATACTCGGTACCTTTCTCCTTCTTTTCCTCATCGGACGCCTGAATAAGCTTTAGCAATGAATCAGACATATCACTCTCCTTATGCTTTAAAACGAATTCATACCTTTATTGTTTATCGTCATTTGAGAATCGTCTTATTTCATAATGTCAACCTGACTTTGCAATCCTGTGCGCCTCGGCCACTGCCACCGCGAAATCGCGCACATCAATCGGGTTGAACGAGGGGATGCCCTCCTCGTCAGCGATCTGTTCGGCACTTGTGCCTTTCTGGGCGGCCATCAGGGTCTTGTCCAAACTTTTCGGGATATCGCTGCGTTTATCGCCGATAATGATCGAGACAAAATCATCGCTGCCGAAAGCCTCGCGGCCGAACTCGCGCAGGCCGGAATCTTTCGAATAGTTGCCCTGCTCGACTTTCGGGGCAATTAAATCCACGCCGAAATCCTCGTAAACCAGCGCCTTGCGGCCCGAGCGCTTTTCGAAACCAGGCACCACGGATTTCAGTTTCTCGAAATCGAACCCCGGCGCGTCGGCCTCGTCGATCCAGATTGCCAGAACGTTCCCGCCGTGCTTTTCCACCCTCACGCTGATCAGCGGGTGTGTCTTGACCAGGGCCTGGTAAAGGCCGCACATGTTTTCCAGTTCGGTGCTGAAACGGATCCGGTCAGCCGCCTCGTCATAATCGATCCTGCTGCCGCCCTCATGGATGGCTTTGGCGAGCTGGGCCATGGTGGGCCGGCGCCCCTTGACCAGCGGGTGCTCCAGCAGGTTGCCGTTGATATCTCCCTCAATATAGATCGCTCCGGCCCCTGTGCTGTAATTGCCCTGAAGAGCCACCTTGACATTATACTCAGCCGCTGAGAAGAGCACGTCCCGGACAAAGTTAAAAGCCTCCTGTTCGCTGTAGGGATAGAGATAGTTGAATCTGCCCTTGCGCTCGTAAACCATGCCGTACTCTCCCACTGTGCCGAGGTCTTCCACCTTGAGCCGGTTCTCCTTGAAAAACTCCATCGAATTGAGGTCCCAGCCCGTGCAGAGAGTGACCTCGATCCCCTCGGTGCCGATCAGATAAGTTATCGCCTCGGCTGAGCCGGGATACGGAGTGAGCTCGGAATCGTCGCAGTCCACGATCGGGCCGTTGACATCCAGTCCGCAGACAATGTTGCCGGCCAGGTTGCGGTCGTGCTTGCGGCCGACTTCGAGGATCTCCCCGATCAGGACAACCAGCTTGCTCTTGTCGAGTTTGAGCTTGCCCGCCATTGCCTCCGCAGACAGGCACAGCGTAATCCCGGGGAGTGACATTATTCCTCCATCATTGTTAATTCTACTCTGTAAACTATCTATATTTCAGTCTATAGTTTTCCTCAGTACTTTCCGGTTAACTAGCAGTCAGAAAGAAAAAGATAATTTTATACTTCTTTTGATGGCAAAAGAAGCAAAACCATTTCTTTTATAACTAAAAGAAACAAAAGTTAATCCTGACACCCGGGAGCTTTTACTCCGCTCCGCCGAGGTCGCCTGCGCGCAAGCGCGCAATGGCATGCCGGAGCGGGGTACATATATCAGTGCATTCATGGAAATTACTTGTCTTCTACACGCTCCTTTATCAAAGCTCTCAGGTTACATGACTATTCAAAACCCGC
>JAUVUV010000189.1 GCA_030604975.1 Candidatus Glassiibacteriota bacterium
GGAAGGCGAACTTCTCAGCCGCCGTAAAGGAAACTATGCAGTAGGTTCGAACTTGGAAATCGTAACAAAATAAAATCCGGGGAGCTATTAGATATGAAGCGTTTTCAGGTGGCCCTGTTCGGCAAAGAGGGATGTGACAAGTGTGAAGTTCTGAAAAAACGGCTGGACAAGATTCTTCAGGAAAAACCATATGAGGAGTTCGAGTTTGTCTACTGCGATCTCGGCACTGTCGAGGGCCTTGTTCGCTTTTGCCGCTCCGATGTACTGAACCCACAAAGAATACCGAGCTTTATGGTGTTTCACAAAGAGACAGACCAGGAGGAAGCTGATCCGGATCCGCTCAGATGCAGGAGGGAAATATCAGCTGAGGAAGAGATAGAAACATTTCTCGCCCTGGAAACCGACTATAAAACAACCGGCATTATCAGCCCGAAGATGATCAAGAATGTACTTGATCAGGCCCTGAAAAGAATCCCAGCTGATGTTTAGTCTATGCAAAGATCTGTGTCGATAAAACCCGATCCAACCAAGGACGGACTCAGTCCAGTTTACGCGCTGCTGCGTAAGCCCAGCCTGATAGATTTCCCCGGACGGTTGTGCCGGGTGCTGTTTATCTCCGGCTGCAACCTGCGCTGCATTTTCTGCCACAACCAAGACCTGATCAAACCCAAGGATACATTCCTGAACTGGAAGAGATTGCTGGAAACACTGGTCTCCAGCAGGGAATACTGGGTCGATTCGGTCTGTATCTCGGGCGGGGAGCCCACCCTTCATCCGCAGCTCAAAGAGCTGATCCACTGGGTTAAAAATCTCGATTTCAGAGTCAAGCTCGACACCAACGGCACCAGGCCCGATGTGCTTGCCGAGGTGCTTCCCCTGCTCGATTATATCGCCATGGATTACAAGGCGCCGCTGGAGCGCTACCCGATGATAACAAACGGCTCGGGCATTGTCCCCGACCGGATCAGCGAAAGTGTGGAGCTGATTATCAATGGCCACTGTGAATACGAGTTCCGCACGACAGTAGTGGAGAGTTTCCATCACGAGGAGGATATACTGGCGATCTGCCGGGAACTGGCTGGAGCCAGTCGCTACGTGCTTCAGGCTTATGTTCCCCCAAGAGACATCGAGCCGGAAAGGATGCCTTCCAACAAAAGAACTCCGATGTCCACCCTGAGGAAATATCACGAACTATGCCGCGAGCATTTCAAGGAAGCCATCCTTCGGGGAGCCTGATTTGAAGCAAAAGGTTATACTTCCCTACCAGTTCGACGCCGAGGGCCTGGAACCACCATCCTACGCCCACCCGGGGGATGCGGGATTCGACCTGCGTGCCGCCGAGGAACTTGTAATAGAGCCAGGGGAACGGAAACTGACTCCTACGGGCCTGCGCCTGGCGATACCGGAAGGGTTCGTGGGGCTGGTCTGGGACCGCAGCGGGCTGGCTGCCAAACACGGTGTCCACTGCCTGGCCGGGGTGATCGACTCAGGCTACCGAGGCGAGGTGAAAGTGGTGCTGCAGAACCTGGGCAGCGAACCGTTCACAGTGGAGCGCGGGATGCGGATCGCCCAACTCCTGGTGCAGCCGGTTGCACAGGCCGAACTGGTGCGTGTGGAGAACCTCGAGGACTCAGCCCGAGGCGAGGGCGGTTTCGGCAGCACGGGATTGCAGTGAATGAGATTTTTTCCAGGTGGCGGGATACACAATAAAAAGCCCCGGGGGATATGAGTATCCTCCGGGGCTTTTGCTGTTTAATTCAGGTTTTAACAGAGGCTTATGCCATTATATCAAGCTCAACCGCACTGACCGAGCCCGCGGGAAAGCGCCATCTGAAGTCTGCATCACCTTTTAATTCATGCCTGGCAGGCTTGAATACCTCGGGCCTGTCCTGGCTCACATAGGTCCGAAGGTCTGAGGGCGCAATCTCGTATACCCGCCCGCCGGTGAGCGTGAAACCTTCCACAGCGAAAGAGACCTCGACAGCCCTGCTGTAGCTCTTGTTCGCCACGTGAAGGTATATCCTGTCACCGGTGCGGCTGGCTGCGATATCAAGTTCTGTGTGTGCTGATTTGACTCCAACGCCCTGTTTGCCGTTGTACTTTTTGAACAGCCTCATCACACTTCCCACAGGCATCAGGTAGCACAAGCCTTTCTGACCCGGCGGCACGCGCAGGATCACCGCGTTCACTGTCCAGCGGGTTCCGGCAAAATCAGCGCCCGTTGCGATTTTGACCCTGTCTCCATGGCGCTGGTAAGAGTTCATCGAGCGGGCGTGGTACACTCCGGAGAGCCATTCGCAGAGGATCGGGCAGGCGTTGCGGGGTTTGAGGCCCAGGTGGCCCTCGGTAACCGCTATACTGGTACCCGCTCCTGTCCCGGCGACAATGCTCTTGAAATCCGATGTCTTTTTTTCCACCTGATCGGCCAGCTCGTTCAGCTCCTCCCAGGCCTGCTCAGGCTCGGTTGTGTAGTCCATTCCCTGGAGCACGGTGTCCTTGCGCCTGGGGCCCTGCCCCATCATGTGCATGGCGATATAGTCCAGGTATTCTCCCGCACCCTCGATCATGCCCGGAGCCCAGAACGAGCCATCGGTCGAGTCGCGGCCGCCCCAGCCGATAAGCTCTATCGAGGAGTCGCGCGCTTTCATTGCACGGGCGAACTCTACAGTGTGCTTTACTGCCTCGTCCAGTATAAATCCCCTGGAGCCGTAGGAGGTCTCGTTTCCGATCTGCCAGAGCTTGATAGTGCAGGGCTCCTTGATACCGTGGGCCAGCCGCTCCCGGTTGTCCGGATCGTTGGCATAGCTCACCCAGTCTGCGGCCTCGGGTGCATCGCCCACCCGGCTATCGCCACCTGCGCCACTATAATCCGGATGCCCGCCTGAGAGGAAATTCACGTTCATCAAAGGCTCGGCCCCTACCCTGCGGCAGAGATCGACAAACTCCCCTGTGCCGACCCGGTTGGTTGTGACCCCGCCCCAGACATAGTTGCGCGACAGCGGTCTTTCAGCCGGCGGGCCGACACCCTCGCGCCACTTGTAATTCTTGATAAAGCTTCCGCCCCAGCGGATTACGTCCGGCGCCAGGTCCATCACCAGCTCCACGAAATCCTCGCGCCAATCGTCCCGGTTCCAGTCCCAGCAGGCATCCACCGAGCTGTCCGTAACCCCGAGAGGCTCCATGAACTGCATATAAAGATACGGTGAGATATCGAACAGGGGACGCGGGTCCACCACCAGCGACCCAATTTGATCACCTTTAGGCCTTCTGCCGCTACTGCAAGCCATTGCCGCAGCCGCTGAGGCAAAAGCACAATTGCGCAGGAATTTTCTTCTGTTCTGCCGCATGAGTCTACCCCCTGATGATTTTAATTATAGGCTCCTTTTTCGTACGCCGTCTCAAAAGCAGCAAGGATGTTATCTGGCGCGGTGTTCTGCTGGATGTTATGGATCGCGGCAAAGACAAACCCGCCGCCTGGCTTGAATATTTTTACCCTTTCAGCAGCCTGGGCGGCCACTTCCTCTGAAGTACCGAAGGGCAAAATACGCTGGTTTTCCACCCCGCCGCCCCAGAAACAGACCCGGTCTCCGAAGGTATCTTTCAATTTCTGCGGGTCCATGTTCTCGGCGCTGGTCTGCACAGGGTTTATGATATCCACCCCGGTCTCGATCATGTCGCCCAGGATATTGAAAATCGAGCCACAGCAGTGCTGGAATATTTTAAATGCCGGATTCTTACTCTTGATATGGTCGATATATTTTTTATAATAGGGCAGCACCAGAGAACGGTACAGGTCGGGATGGGCGAACTCGCCGGTCTGCATGCCGAAATCATCGTTGAATTTCACGATGTCTATCCTGTCTCCCACAGCCTGGTAATAGAGATCGAAATTGGCGATCATCCCCTCGATAGCCTTCTCGTAGAGTTCCCGTACGTAATTTTCTTCTGTCATCAGGGTGATCATCCATTCGCTGAACCCGCCCTTGCCCAGGCCGGAAAACAGCTCTACCTGAGGCATCTCAGCGATAACCGCATAATCGGTTTCCTCGCGCCAGGAACGGGCTTGCTGTTGGATAAACCGCAATTCGTCCTCGGGCAGGGGGGGGATACTCCATTTGTCCGGGTCCACATGAACTGCTCCCGGCCCTTTTTCCAGGCTGTCGAAATAATAGCCGCCCTGCGGCATATGTGCGATACGCTCTCCACTGCTGGAGCGGATATAGTAATTGCCCTCCCTGTCGATCTCTGGGTTGAAAGCCTGGCTCACCATGACCGGGGTGCCGTCATTGAGTTTCCACCTCTTTCGCCCCTGGTTCGGCACGCCGAAAGCCACGCGCTTGAAAAATATCGCCACCGCATCCGAGTGCATCCGGGCCCGCACCTCCTGCTCGACCTCGGCCAGCATCTGGTAGATGTCGAAGACGAACGTTTCCGTATCGATTCCCAGGCGTTTTTTGAGCTGGTGGCAGGCTGCAGCCATGATACCGCTCTGGCGGGTAGCGCCGAAATCGATCGGCACCCGGTCCGGTTCGCGATGTTCCACAGCAGCCAGGACCCTTTCGCGTGAATTCACTGTTCAATCCTCATTCAATAGAATTTTGTTTGAGCATATCTGGCGATAAACAGATGATCGGGCGAGGCATACCTCGCCCCTCCAAATTATATGCTAGCCCTTTTTCCTGCCGAAACCGGTGATCACCGCGATAATCATCAGGGGGAACATCACGATCCCGTAAAAAACGTACGGTGCCTCTTCCACCCAGGGCACAACGACTGTGAAAGCATAGCGCTCGGCCAGCTCTCTCTGGATCGCCCCGGCAGCGACAATCACCGCGGCATACGGAAGCAGGAACGGGAACGAGCAGGAAACCGTATCCAGCAGGTTAGCCACCCTGTAGGGATGGATGTTGTGAATCTTGCGCAGTTTCGCAGCCAGCGGCCCCACGGTGACCATGGCGACAGTATTCACAGGCACGAAAATGTTCGCCAGGGAAATCAGGGCGACTATCGCTCCTTCCGTTCCGCGAACCGAGCGAGCTGCTGTGCGGTGGAGCCAGTCCAGGAGTCGCTGGAGGAACCCGCCGGCTTCCATCAGGCCATTTGCGGTGACCAGCAGGAGTGTCAGCACAGAGACAGGCAGAATAGCAATCGCACCGTCAAAAGCACTGCCGACAACCGAGCCCTCGGACGTTATCTGAAAAAACCGCTCCAGCACTAAAACCCCGAGAGAC
>JAUVUV010000533.1 GCA_030604975.1 Candidatus Glassiibacteriota bacterium
AAGAGGATCATTCCGGTAAAGATCTTCAGGAAAAAAGACAAACCTTTTAAACGATCTTTTCCTATCCACTTCTTCGATTCTCATAAGCTCTCCCGGGTAATGGGAAAACTATACCTTAATTCATAACAGGTATCAATGTAAGGTAAAGCGTTGAGTTTTTGTTGAATATTATCCATACACATGTTATACTTAAGACAAAATCATGAAGATAAAAATCTTTTGTTTGACATGGCTTGTCTTTGTTTCATCACTTCTTTCCGGCTGGGAGGAATCGAAGACCTTTATTGATAGACGGGTAAAAATGGTAAGAACACAGATTGAAGCCCGTGGGATTCGCGATAAAGCGGTGTTAAATGCTTTACGGACAATTCCCAGGCATCTGTTCATACCAGAGAATCTTCAAACTCGGGCTTATGAGGATCGCCCTCTTCCCATCGGGGAAGGGCAGACGATCTCGCAGCCATACATCGTAGCCCTGATGACTGCCGGCCTGGATCTAAAACCAGGTGACAGGATCCTTGAGATAGGAACAGGATCGGGCTACCAGGCTGCAGTGCTCTCACCCCTTGTAAAAGAAGTGTTTTCGATTGAAATCAAGGAGGTGCTCCACCAGCGCTCCTCAGAGACTCTTGAATCCTTAGGTTTCCATAATGTCAGCACCCGACATGGAGACGGCTATTTCGGCTGGGAAGAGCATCAGCCTTTTGATTGTATTATGATTACCGCTGCTGTTGATCATATTCCTCCTCCGCTGTTAAAACAGCTTAAGGATGGCGGTAGAATGATCCTGCCGCTGGGGAGTCCATTTGCCTTTCAAAGCCTGGTCATGGTCTCTAAAAGGGGTGGTGATTACACCGTTAAAAATATCACCGGCGTTTTATTTGTGCCAATGACCGGAAAGGCCCTGGAGAAATAGACCCGTACAAATAACTTGATGGTCTTTCTGTCTGTTTTTATTCTGTCCCTTTCATCGTTGAGCTATGAGGTTCTACTCGCCCGATTTTTTTCATTTTCCCAGTGGAATCATCTCTCTTTCATGGTCATCAGCATTGTGCTTTTCGGTTTTGCAGCCAGTGGAACCTTTTTGAGTCTCATGGAGAGCCGCAGGCCGGGCTGGGTACTGAAGCTCAGCAGGGATATTTCACAGAGAGCTCTCTTAATTCTTTTTTCAAGCTGCGTTATTGGATCGTTTTTAATTATCAATCAGATACCGCTGGATTACTTTCGTATGCCCCTTGAATGGCGCCAGGCATTCTATATTCTGTTAACCTATACTATGCTGATGCTTCCATTTTTCTTTTCCGGTATGGTCATAGCCCTGGCATTTGCTGCTCTGCCGGAAAAAGCGGGATGGATCTATTTTGTTTCCATGCTTGGTTCAGCCTGTGGGGCCTTAATTCCTATTCCCCTGCTTCCCATTCTGGGAGAAGGAAGAATTATTATACTTGCCGCCATTTTCCCGCTTCTCCTATCAATTCTGTCGATTGGTACGAGTAGTACGATACATTCCGCAGGTGCGATACCACCTGGGGCGCCCGGACGGGAAAGATTTATCGTCCGAATTGTATCTATTTTGTTCGTCGCGCTTTCAGTTTTCCTTATGATGATTCAAGGAGGTTCCTGGCTGGAAATAAAGCCATCCCCTTATAAGCTGCTCTCCCAGGTCCTACAGTTTCCC
>JAUVUV010000121.1 GCA_030604975.1 Candidatus Glassiibacteriota bacterium
CTACTTCCCCAGGGTATCCGTTTCGTTCTCATACGGCGTTGTCTCTTTTGATAACAGGCCAATATGCTGGCAGTAGGCCCCCCTCAGGAGTTCATTATGCGGAGTCTTTCATCGGTGCAGGTGAAATATACACGGGCGCTGGAGACCCTGGCCAGGGTGAGGAAGATAAACCGCTCGATACAGCAGATTAATATTGCCATGGAAGGCGGGAAGCAGGTTAATGTTGCAGGGGAGGCGTAATAGAGTATGATCGTTCCTGATTTTAGGACTTGTTTTCGGGAGGCAGGTCAGATAAGTGTCTCTTATTTCCTGCTCAGACCCAGAATATCATTGATACTCCTGATGAGAACGGCTAATTTAACGAAGAAGCATAGAGGATCTCTCGATTCAAGTAGGGAAAGACGATAGATTTTCTCCCAGAATCGAAAAAGAAGGCCGTCTTTAAAGATTTCAATTTTGATATGGTGAATATCGGAATAACCTTTAAACAGGAACTTGTAATGCTGAAAAGACAATTCATCCCGCGCAACGTGCTAAGACTTTTTATCGCCTTACTTATTGTTTCATCTGCATGCAGTGATGATGACAACCTGCCTACGGGTTCAGATGCAACCAGTATTATCGAGCTGTCCCTTAGCGGCCTGAAACCTCTTAATACCGGATTGAATTATCAGGCCTGGGTGATCGAGTATTATAGCGGCTATTTTTATGGACATCCATTGGAAATTTTCAATGTCAATGAGAACGGCCAAATGGTTGATGTGTCGGGAGACTCCCTGCTGGCTGGAGAGTTTGAGGTTAATATCGCGGCTGAAAATATCTATGGCTTCGTAATAAGCATCGAACCTCTGGATGTGATGGCTACAACTCCCTCATACTCGATTATTCTGGGTGGAGCAGTGTCTGAGGGCCAGGCTGTTCTCACAGTCGAGGATGAGCTGGGAATAGGAGTCAGCTTCGAGGGCGCCGCAGGCAAATACATACTCGCCACTCCCACGGACAATATTAATACCAACGAGAACAGCGGTATCTGGTTTCTGGACTTGACATCCGGGATCTCCCTGAATGGTTTCAATCTGCCCGAACTTCCTGCAGGTTGGGAATACGAGGGATGGGTGATACGGGATGGTACTTATATATCAACCGGCAAATTTAGCCAGTTTACTACCGCGGATGAATCGGCTAATTACAGCGGGCCCGTGGCAGGTCCACCTTTTCCCGGGGAGGATTTCCTTCAAAACGCGCCGGAAGGGCTGAGCTTCCCTTTAGGTCTTGCCGGGGCTTCCGTGATGATTACTATCGAGCCATGGAACGAGTACGACGATAACGAGGAAGAGCCGTTTGTAAAAATCCTGGTTGCCGATATCCCGCCAGATGCTGTGGATCATATTACCTATGATATGAGCGCCAGCAACGAATCATTTCCCACCGGAACAGCCACTATTAAATAGCCTGGATCAAAATGGTTCAGGTTGATCTTTGATACTCCTGATGAGAGCGGCTAATTTAGCATTAAAGTCAATAAAGAAACTCTTGGTTCGAGACGGAAAAGCGAAAGCCCGGCTCCAAAATCGAAAAAGGAGGCTTAGATAACGTCTGTTAACTTTGATATGGGGAATGTCGGATTATTTCAGTCAAATTGCAGTTTACCTCTTCTTTATTTCATCGGGTGAGACTTCCAATGGACAGCTGCCCCGGAAAACGCGAGCATTCAGGTCTGCCAAA
Organism: Candidatus Glassiibacteriota bacterium; assembly: GCA_030604975.1. GTDB lineage: Bacteria > Gemmatimonadota > Glassbacteria > GWA2-58-10 > GWA2-58-10 > JAUVUV01. The sequence goes on from JAUVUV010000121.1 coordinate 1,726, forward strand.
AAAGTTAGCTCGTATTCTACTTCTAATATTAGGAATATCCCTTCTGCTTAATCCTTTTCAGGCTGAAGCCGAGAATCAGTCCGCAATCTCAGAAACACGTTATAAAGAAATTCAGGAAATAATTCGCGAGCGGGTGGACAAATACAAGGTATTTCCGGGTCTTGTAGTGGGGATAATCAATGAGCAGGGAACCGAAGTCATCGGTTACGGCAGGCTAAGCGCGCAGGACAACCGTCAGCCGGATGGTAATACAGTATTCGAGATCGGCTCTATAACAAAAGTATTCACTGCTATACTGCTGGCCGACTTGATCGAGCGGGGCGAACTCGAGCTGGATGACCCGATTTCCAAATTCCTGCCGGAATCGGTGAAAGTTCCCGCTTACGAAGGAAAGCAAATAACACTGTTTCACCTTGCCACCCATTCCTCCGGCCTGCCCCGCATGCCGGATAATTTCGATCCCGCGGACCCGGAGAACCCCTACGCAGACTACACAGTAAAACAACTTTACGAAGTCCTCTCGCGCTATGAACTGGCCAGGAAGATCGGGGCCAGGGTTGATTATTCCAATTACGGCGTGGGCCTGTTAGGGCACATCCTCACCCTTCATACAGGAAAGGACTACGAAAGCCTGGTGCTCGAGCGAATCTGCAATCCTTTTCAGATGAATAACACCAGGATAAATCTCTCCCCGGAGATGCGCGAAAACCTGGCCCCAGGGCATAACCGTTACGGCGAACCTGTAAAAAACTGGGATATCCTGGCCCTTGAAGGAGCAGGCGCGCTGCGCTCGACCGTGAACGACCTGCTGCGCTTCGTTTCCGCCAACCTCGGGATTACTCAATCGGGGCTTTCCCCGGCAATTGAAAGAACGCATATCCCCAGGAAAGATATGGGGAAAGAAGACTCGGAAATCGGGCTGTGTTGGATTGTTTCCAAGAAATACGGCAGGAAAATAGTCTGGCACAATGGCGGAACCGGCGGCTATCACAGTACTATCGCTTTCGACAAAAAGAAGGGCGAAGGTGTAGTCGTGCTGACCAACTCAAATTACGATACCGATGATATCGGGTTTCATATCCTGGAAACAGAATATCCGCTTCATGAACCGGAATTGCCGCGAACCGAGATCAAGACTGAGGGCGAGGTACTTAAAAGATACGTGGGAAAATATGAAGTGACACCCGGTGTCGTTTTTGATGTCACGTTAACTGATGAAGGTAATCTTATGGTGCAGCTGACCGGCCAATCAGCATATCAAGTGTTTCCCGAATCGGAAACCAGGTTCTATTATAAAATCGTTGATGCGCAAATCGAGTTCGGCCTGGACGAGAAGGGCCAGGTTACGCATCTGGTTCTCTACCAGGCAGGCAACGAAATCCCTGCGGTGAAAGAGGGCGCAGACTATAAGCCTGAAGCGCTGGATACGGCTGTTGAAATCGATCCGGCGATCCTCGGAAGGTATGCCGGGAAATACGAGCTGGCACCAGGAGCCATTATTACGGTTACCGTTGAAGAGGGTAAATTGATGGTGCAGCTGACAGGCCAGCCGAAACTGGAGGTCTACCCGGAATCCGAGACGAAATTCTTCTACACTGTGGTCAAGGCGCAGATAACTTTCCAGGTCGATACAGCGGGAACCGTCAAGGGCCTGACCCTGCACCAGGGCGGCCGTGATCTGCCGGCAAAGAAAATCGAATAATACATTCTTATAGACACTTTTCCGGGCTTAGAAGGTGATCTTCCCCTGCAGGGGCCCATTCGGGTACCGCTGCCAATCCTTCCATGAAATGCTTGATATAGTCTCCCCAACCGTCAGAAAACCATGCTGTCGCCCAGTTTGGTCCAATCCAGAATAAAAACGCTATTATTTGATTTATAATAGATCAACTTAGCACAACAAAAAGGGGCCTGCCGCACAGTCATGCCTGCACTCAGGCAGCAAACGAGGCAGGAAATCGCATAAAAGGCAGTCGCTTTACTCCTTTTCATTGGGCCTGGCTCTTGGAAAAAGTTAGAGAACTTAAAATTGGTAATTTGACGCATATGCTTTACAGCGTGTAATGGATGTTCTAATTTATACATCGTAAAGCCATCCACATCAACCTTAAATGGACCGAATGGAGAGTGTTATGGCGTTTGCAAAGCGCGTAAAGGGGACGTTTTCATTCTGTGCAATCCTACTTCTGTTGGGCGGATGTTCAGCCAGCAAGGCACCGCCGGTATCTCAGGCCAGCACCGACCCGGGCTGGGAAGTCATCGGCCCCGGAGGCGGGGGCTCCACCTTCTATCCCATATTCCATCCTACCGATCCCCAGCGGATTATTATCCGTTGCGACATGACCGGCATCTATCTGTCCTCGGATGGTGGCGAATCGTGGGACCTGCACAACCTGACCAGCAGTGCCAGTTCGTTCGCTTTCGAGCCCACCAGCAAGGACGTGGTTTACGTGGGAACCGCGGGCTTGTTCCGCACCGAGGATTTCGGCGAGAGTTGGGACCTGGTTTTTCCCTCGCCGGCGGACACTTTGGGCCGCAGCTATTCAGGTGACCATGCCAGCCTGCGCTGGGAGCTGCGCGAAGGCAGTATCTATCCGGGCGGCTCGGTCTCGGCGGTGCTGGTCCATCCCGAGGACCCTGCGCGGCTGTTCGTGGGAATTAACGGACGAGGCGGCGCAACCGTTTTCATGTCTACGGACCGGGGCGCAACCTGGAGCGAGGCAGCCAGGCTGGATGCCGGCATCGCCGGGCTGGTCTGTGCTCCCAAGGCCCCTCAGGAGCTCTATGCCATCTCGGCCAAAACCACGTTCGTGCTTTCGCTCGATGGTGAAGTTACCGCCAGGCTTGCAGTGCCTGAGGAACTGGTGCCAGCCACCAGCGTGGCCACCGGCTGGGATGAGAACAACAACGACATGCGGATCTATGCCGTGGCCAGCTCGATTTACCGTGAGGGAAAATCAGGCGGCGGGTTCGTCAGCCACAACGGCGGCAAGACCTGGAGCCGCTTCGACGACCGGCTGGTGGCTGAGGCCTCAACCCCTGCCGACTCGGTCAAGCCGTCATTCAACTACATTGCCACCTCCTCCATGGACAGCCGCACCGCCTACATGGCCTGCGACCGGTTTATCGATAAAAACCTGCTGGACAAAACCGGTCTCTGGTACGGCATTTTCAAGACCACCGATGGTGGCGAAAGCTGGCAGTGGGTCTATAAGGAAGGCGGCGGCAGTGCCGACTACACCGTCCGCGATGGCTACATGGCCGAAAACCTGGACGACAGTTGGAGCAGCGTGGCTTTCGGCGGCGAGTACGTACGGATTATCTGCACCGGCGTTTTCCCGGCCGATCCGGAAGTGGCCATCTTTACCGACTGGTACCGGGCGATGAAAACCACCGACGGCGGCGGCCTCTGGAGCGCGCTCTACAGCAAGACTCTCGACGATGGCACGATCAAGAGCCGGGGCTTGGACGTCACCACTACCTACGGCGTGCATTTCGACCCGTTCGATCCCGGCCACATAGCCATCAGCTATACCGATATCGCCTACTGGCACTCGTTTAACGGTGGCCGGACCTGGAGCCGCTCGGTCGAGGGCATTCCGCCGCGTTGGGACAACACTTGCTACTGGATACAGTTTGATCCCGAGGTCAAGGACAAACTCTGGTCGGTCTGGGGCAGCTACCACGACCTGCCCAAGCTCAAGATGACCCGCAACCAGGGCTGGAAACAACGTGCGGTGGGCGGAGTGGCAGTCTCCACCGATGGCGGCCGCAGTTGGGAAGTTTCCTCGGAAGACCTGCCCGAACGGGCTCCCACCACCTGCCTGTTGCTGGACCCCTCAACCCCGGCTGGAGCACGCACGCTCTACGCCACGGTCTATGGTAAGGGTTTTTACAAGTCCACCGATGACGGCAGGACCTGGCAATTGAAAAATAACGGCATCGAGCAACAAAACCCCAACTGCTGGGAAGTGGTATTCGGCGCCGGTGGAGCACTCTACCTGGTGGTGGCTTTCGATGTGATCTTTGACGACGGCACGGGCAACCGGGCCCTGGCCGATGGCGCGCTTTACCGCTCAACCGACGGTGCCGAAACCTGGCAGAAGGTCGATTTGCCGGAGGGCGCGCGTTTCCCCAACGCCATCTTGGCCGACCCGGCCGATGCCGGCAGGCTTTACCTCTCGCTCTGGGGCGATGTAAGCGTAGGCGACTACCGCGGCACGCCACGGCAAGGCAAAGAGATGGAGGAATCCCAGGGCGGACTGCTGGTGAGTGAAGATGGCGGCAAGAGCTGGCGGCAGCTTTTCGACCCCGAGACTTACGTCTACGCCACTACCCTGGATCCGGACCGGCCGGGACGGCTTTACCTGGTCACCTTCCATCACACGGTTCACATGAGCGACGATTACGGCCAGAGTTGGAAAACTCTGAAAGGATACGATTTCAAGTGGGGCCACCGGGTTGTGCTCGATCCGCACGACAGGGAAAAGATTTATATTACCACATTCGGCACCAGCGTCTGGCACGGAAAACCGGTAACAGACTAGCTTTCCACCAACTGGAGGGCGGGGCCCTGAGCTGGGCACGCCCTCCAGCTATTACTTTGAAGATTCGATCCATTACCTGTGGGGGAACAGGCAGAAGGCACTCGCCTCGCTGCGCAAGGACATCGATCTCGGCTGAAAGGTAAAAATGAAACAATCACAATATGGTCCGTGCGGTCTTTTCTGTGGAGCTTGTGGCGCTCAAGACTGTGATGGATGCCAAAGTTCAAATGTGGATGAATATGTTTCAAATTGTAAATTCAGGACGTGCACAAAAGAAAGAAACTTTGATTTTTGTTGTTTTTGTGAAGACTATCCATGTAAAGAACTGAATGAATTCATGAATGATAAATGGC